>JAAHGR010001319.1 GCA_010672425.1 Symploca sp. SIO2E6 | reverse complement strand
GCACTATATGCACCAGATCTTCTTCGTCTTTATGGTCATCAAAGATAAAATCCAAGATACCAATGGTATACACAGAAGATAACTTATAATCCCACTTTCCTTTTACCGCCTGTTCTTGAATCGGAAAAGTGGCATAATAAACGCTGCGGTCTTTAAAGTAGTTTTGCTTGGCCTTTTGAATCTCGACGATAAACTTTTCTCCAGTTTTGCTTTGACAATAAATATCGAAGATGGCTTTGCGGTCTAGGGGAGTATTACCCAGGTTTTCATTGTTTCTGTAGCTCACATCTTGCACTCTATGTTCTGGAGGCAACATCACATTCAAAAAATCGATCAATAGTTCCTTATTCGGTTCGGTACCAAACAACCGTTTGAATCCGAAGTCGGTGAGCAAGTTAATATATCGATCTTGGTTAGGATAGCGGTTGTTAACAGACATTGGGTGTAGGGTGTGGGGTGTGTGGGGAGATAGAGTAAGTATTACACGGTTTTAGGTGTGTCACTCTAGTAGTGCGATCGCGTAACGTGTGCTAGAGGTCAAACGCGAGCAAGATGCTTACAGTACAGACGCGAGCAAGATGCTCGCACTACATATAATACCTATAAGCGCACACCTTTTCCATTATCAGAATAATAGCAACAAACAACAGCAAAGAGCAACGCGATCGCTGCAACTTGTCAATCATATCTAAATTCACTCATTCTAAATTCACTCATTCTAAATTCTAAATTCTCTCCAACCATTGCCTCAAATCCTCCTGGTTATCGAAATCAAACAACATCTCTCCCAAGGCTTCCAAAGATGTCAGGGAGAGTTGAGCTATCTGTAGCTGAAGTGGTTCAGGGATATCGCCTAGCTTACGAGTTAATTGCTTTAACAGCAGCGATCGCTGTCGCTCAATGTTTTGCGATCGTTCTTCTTGGCGACCCTGTTCACGACCTTCTTGACGACCCTGTTCACGACCTTCTTCACGACCCTGTTCACGACCTTCTTGGCGACCCTGTTCACGACCTTCTTCAATTCCTTCCTGTCTGGATGTATCCACCACATTCTGCAAATCTCGGTAGTATTTTAAACTATTTTCATAGGCATCTTGCTCAACAGCAGAAAAGTTAGCGATTTCCGACACTTCAAATAACCGCTCAAAAATCACCTCTTGTAAGGCTTCAGGAGGTGCTTCCAAGTCTGATAAATGCCTAAACAAAAACAGCCACTTGTCAAAATGACTTTCTAACTCGTCTACAGTTTTGGTAAACTTCGGCAGTTCCACATAGATGA
>JAAHGR010001318.1 GCA_010672425.1 Symploca sp. SIO2E6 | reverse complement strand
ATACAGCAGTTTTCGCTGTTATGTGGTACACCTTTATCCCCCCAACCCCCCGAAGATCGGGGGGCAGTAAAAGTCCCCCTTTCTAAGGGGGATTTAGGGGGATTTTTCTTACTGTACCTCATAACATCGCAAAGCGCTGTATTGATCTACCACCTAGCTGCCAAAACCTGTGTCGCAGTCAGTTCTAGTTCAGGAAAAGTCCGAGACACAATCCGTTGATTCTCAGAGAACTCAGTTGTCTGATAACTGCCATTGACCAATACTAATACTGTAACTAACTGTGCTTGAGGGTCAATAATCCAGTATTCACCAATACCCCTTCTCTCATATTGTTGTCGCTTGTCAACGTAATCCCGGCGGTAGTTCTCATCATTTTGGTTTCTGTAGGGACTAACTAATTCAGCGACTAATAACGGGGGAGCCATGTAAAGTAATAAAGTCTGCCGTTGTTCCAATTGTGAAACATGTTCGGGTCGCAAGACAACGAAATCAGCCCAACGATTGGGTGGATTTCCTTGAACTTGCAATTCAAGGGTATGAATGACTACCCGATCCAATCCTACTAGATTCATGAACTGAACTAACAGAAAACGGGCAATTCGGTCATTTAGTCCTGATTCTGGGGGCATTGGTATTAACTCCCCCTCCAATAACTCATAGCGGTTATCTGTGCTATCTTCATATTCGAGATATTGCTCAAAGGTCAGTTTTACAGGTGTGTGGGTCATGTTTTTTACCGTACCTTGGAACTAAACTCCAGTAAAATTATCTGCCTCTAGACCTTGCGATCGCAAGACTATTCCCTCACAATGCGATCGCTATTTCCTTTAGGGGAGAACACTAAATTCCAATAGTTTCAGGATCATCAATCAAAACGAATACAGTTGCAACTCGCTTTTTAGTATCCTGAGAGGCTTGCTTGCGTATGTAATTGTCTAAACTACCTTTACCACAGCAAAAGATACCCGCCAGGGGTTAAAACCCCTGTCTAATAGCGAAAGTCCGTTAAAACGGACTGAAAACAGATAATGGATGCGATTGCCTACAGCACCAGCATAGCTGATCGCTACTGATAAATTCATCTTGGGTAATGCCTTCCGTTCACCCAGTCTAAAATGGGCTACAGGGATTGGGCGAAGCATTTGGATTGGTATATGCTGGGTCTATATGCTTAAATTGTCGCCCAAATGCTTCGCCCCTACAATCCCTCACAGGTTTTTCTTCGGTGAGTTTTGGGAGTTGTTGAGCTACCATCTAATCCTAATGACTAAGATTCCTCTGAGT
>JAAHGR010001317.1 GCA_010672425.1 Symploca sp. SIO2E6 | reverse complement strand
TCTAAAGTAGTCATTAGTCATTGGTCATTAGTCATTGGTCATTAGTCATTGGTCATTAGTCATTAGTCATTGGTCATTGGTCATTGGTACAAACAACAAACAACAAACAACAAACAACAAACAACAAACAACAAACAACAAACAACAAATAACAAACAACAAACAACAAACAACAAACAACAAACAACAAACAACAAAATTGCCAACTTATTCAGCAGACCCTAGTTATCCCCTAAGTGTCGCACCAATGATGGAGCGGACAGATCGCTATTTTCGTTATTTTATGCGGCAGATTACCCGCCGTACTCTCCTATATACTGAGATGGTAACTAGTGCCGCAATTCTCCATGGCGATCGCGAACATCTGCTAGGCTTTTCTCTAGAAGAGAAACCTTTGGTTCTCCAAGTCGGTGGTGACGACCCCAAACACCTAGCCGAATGTGCCCGCATTGCGGAAGACATGGGCTACGATGAGATTAATCTCAATATTGGTTGTCCTAGTAGCCGTGTACAAAGTGGTAACTTCGGTGTGTGCTTGATGGCACAACCGGAAAGGGTTGCCCAGGCTGTGGCAGCGATGCTCAAGGCTGTTAGTATACCCGTTAGTGTCAAACATCGCATTGGTTTTGATCAGCGCGATCACTATGAGGATATGGCAAATTTTGTGCGCTTAGTCTCTGAGGCAGGCTGTCAATACTTTACTGTACACGCCCGCAAGGCTTGGCTTCAAGGTTTGAGTCCCAAGGAAAATCGCAACATTCCCCCCTTACGTTACGAAGATGTGCATCGTCTCAAGCAGGAGTTTCCCCAGCTATTTATTGAGATTAACGGTGGATTCACTAACTTAGAACAGGTGCAGGAACAATTAGCATTAGTTGATGCCGTAATGATTGGACGTGCAGCTTACGATAATCCCTACTTGTTTGCCACAGCCGATGCTGAAATTTACGGTAAGGAAGTTACTCCCCCAACTCGTCATCAGATTGCCGAAGCCATGTTCTCCTATATAGATTATTGGACAACAAAGGGCCTAAAGTTGAATAAAATTACTCGACACCTGCTACAACTATTTACAGGACAACCAGGGAGTAGAGCCTGGAAGCGTCACTTGACGGAATATTCTTGTTGTCCTGGAGCCGGTTCCGAGGTAGTTCGGGAGGCGCTGGCGAAAGTGCCTTAATCTTCTTGCTGAATAAGTAATGAGTAATGAGTAATGAGTAATAAGTAATAAGTAATGAGTAATGAGTCAAGATTTCATGTTTTGATTCCTGGGTGAAAGTACAACGTA
>JAAHGR010001316.1 GCA_010672425.1 Symploca sp. SIO2E6 | reverse complement strand
ACAGGAAAGCGACGCCAATTTCTGCTAAGGCTTTAATCTGTTCTTGTTCCCTCAACAGTTCTAGTCCAAACGGACCAACGATTAAACCACTAGCTAGATAGCCTAACAGTACGGGTTGACGCAGGCGGTTGGCTAGATACCCTCCTAGAGCAGAAGCTCCCAGAACCGTGGTCAGATCCAAGATAAAGTTGTGCGGTGCTGCTGCCATATTGTTTTGCTGAGTGACTAGTAAACAGGCGTAAGTTTATTTATCCCGAAGAGGTATTATTGACACTTACCCTTTCCTGATTCTCCACTCTAGCTAAACGATAGGATGATCAACCGGTGCAAGCTGCTGTCCCTGAATACCCATACTTATCCTTGCATCCCTGTTAGCCCATTGGCGATAGTCTAATAACAGCTGGTGCATCAGTTTCCCTTTGATTCTCAGCAGAACACTCTTGAGTAAGCCATTACCAGTAGTTTCCAACACTGGAGCAGGAGTCAGGGAAAAGGGAAATGGCACATCAACATTGACCCGTAAATCCGCTTTGCCTTTAAGTAGGATAACTCTTCCTTTGCGTTTCGGATAAAGTATGCCTTTGAGCTTGAGGGCAAAACGTTGATTAATGTAGTCCAATCCCTTAATCTCGCAACCCACGGAAGTTAGATGAACTCTACCTTCAGGATCGGCCCACACTTGCAAATCCACTATTGGTTGAAATTTCAGGGACAGAAAATGCAGGGGACGCATTTTGAGTCGGAAACAGTCCTGACTTAGTTGCTGAATCAGACTCGGATCTGCGATTGCGTACACCAGACGTTGAGGCTGACGTAGGTAGTGTTGGATGGGAGCCGGTTGTTCGAGTACAGGGATTTCCAAGGATTGAGAGGCTAAAAACTGACTGGTCATAAAGATCAGTTCCGTAAATTTTCTAATTTTTTTAACTATTCTTAATTTTATTTGAAAAATAGTAAAATTTGTTGTTTGTTGTTTGTTGTTTGTTGTTTGTCTTTTGGGACAGATCAAAACAGCCATACCTATTCAGCAGCCCCTAGTTACCGGTTGTTTCTTGCCTCCTGCCTTCTGCCTCTTGCCTCCTGCCTTCTGCCTCTTGCCTCCTGCCTCCTGCCTCTTGCCTCCTGCCTTCTGCCTCTTGCCTCTTGCCTCCTGCCTCTTGCCTCCTGCCTTCTGCCTCCTGCCTCCTGCCTTCTGCCTCCTGCCTCCTGCCTTCTGCCTCCTGCCTCCTGCCTCCTGCCTCCTTCCTTGGAGCCTTATTGCTCAAAAGCAAATAGCAGTTCATCTGTCCCA
>JAAHGR010001315.1 GCA_010672425.1 Symploca sp. SIO2E6 | reverse complement strand
CCATTCCATGCTGGTTTTGCTTCCATAAACCAGCTAAATTGAGTAAAGAACAAAAGAAAATCTGCAAGAAAAATCCTAGAAGAACTAAGGATTTCGACCCAGCTTATCGAACTAAAGTAGATCTAGCTTGCATAGGGATTTTTATTGTTTCTCGCATACTCAAAAGAATGGAAAAGGAATTGGGGCTTTCCATCCAGATTAAGGTGGCAGCAGGTGATAATGGTTTTGCGTGTACACAAATACAGCAAGCTGTTGCTAAATATTTTGGTTGTCAATATGTATCGAAAGCAAACCCCAATCAAAATGTAAGATCTAGAGGACTAGAACTCTCTCTTGGGGAATTCTTTAAAAGATTCAGTCACATACAGAGGACGATCTCCATCCGTGGAAAAAATATTGTTGTCGAATACAAAGCAGCTAGAGTCTTCATTTCTTCTTATGGGAGAAAGGTTTTTGTCGTTGCTATTCGCTATCAGGGTGAAAGAGATTGGCAATATCTTTTTGGAACAGACTTGACTTGGAAAGCAGAATCTATAATCAAGGCATATGGCCTTCGATGGCTTGTGGAAGTTTTTTTTGAAGACTGGAAACAGTATGATGGCTGGGGAGTTGGGGCCTTACAACGTAGTGATGAAGGTGCAGTTCGAGGATTGTTCCTGAGCTTGTTGACAGACCTTTTTTTGCTCTACTTCCAGAATACTGATGAAAGCCTTCAGGAGCACGGCCGTAATGAGTTATACTCTGCGGGAACTGTGATTAGACATCTCCAAGCAAAAGCTATTCACCAAGCTATCGAAGGCGTGCTGGAACATGATAACCCACGTAAGAGGCTAGCTGAAATTCAAGAAAAGTTACTCGAGATCGTCGAGAAGCGGGTGTCTCTCAAGCATGCTCGGCAATGGAGTTTTAAAGATCTTGAGCCTTCGAAGAGTTTGAAATTAGCCTGGGGTAGGGAGAATCGTGTTCATTTGGAGAAGCAGCGCTTAATGATAACTTGTAAAAATTAACCTCTATCCTGAAGTGTGATTTTTACCAGTGAGTTGTTGTTGCATGGGACCAGTCTATCTAGCATAGGGGATAAATGTCCACTATCGAGTTAATAATCCTAGAGTAAAAAAAGCGTTAGACGATTTCGAAGTTTTAGATTTAGGTCATCAACATAGTTAGGCAAAGATGCTAACGGTAATCCAGTTGCAGTTGAACATTTGACTTACATTGGCATAAAAAAATGCTGAGATGGATCAGTATGCTCATATCTTTGGTAGGTATATTAATAGGTATAAAGAGGTCTT
>JAAHGR010001314.1 GCA_010672425.1 Symploca sp. SIO2E6 | reverse complement strand
TGGGATCATTTCCTACCCTGTCAGTATCATAAGGGTTAACGTAACCAACTGCTAGGTTATCGCTAGGGCGGGTTTTGTACAACAGTTATCGTAAAATGCGATAAGATTTTCCTAAACCCGCCCCTACAAATATACTGAATTTGTTCCTAATTCCCAATTCTACATTCACTCATTCTCGATATCCTTCCGGTTAACCCCATGCAAGCGCAATCTATGACATTTTACCCGAATATTGGGATCATTTCCTACCCTGTCAGTATCATAAGGGTTAACGTAACCAACTGCTAGGTTATCGCTAGGGCGGGTTTTGTACAACAGTTATCGTAAAATGCGATAAGATTTTCCTAAACCCGCCCCTACGAAAATACGGAATTTTTCCAATTCCCAATTCTACATTCACTCATTCTCGATATCCTTGTTTTATAGATGGGGATTTAGGGGGCATTCAGTTGGCAAACTAATTAGATATAGTAATCTAAGCAAAGTTCACAAAGGGAAAAAAGTATCAACAGGCTAAGGTATTAATGGCTCAATATAATCTAGCAGATGAGGTAAGTTCTCGGTAATTACAGTCCAGACTTCATCTAAATCTACTTCATCATAGTCGTGAGTGATGACATCACGCATACCAGCAATCTCTTTCCAGGGAATGGTGGAGTGTTCTTGTCTAAAATCTTTTGAGAGCCTTTTAGTAGCTTCACCAATGATGGTGATGCGCCGTAAAATCGCATCTTGTTTTTCTATGTTGGCAGCCAGGGTATCGAGATTGACTCCTTCAACATAGCGAAAAATAAGTTTGATAGCTTCGACAATATCGACTAAAGCTTCTTGATCACGCGACATAAATAACCTCGGCAGAATTGAGAATATTCCTACGCCGAATCCAATTACGGCTTCTTTCAATTGCCTTTTTACTGACTAAATCGACTTCACGATGTAGTAACGAGGAGAGTTCTTCTTTCATGCTGATTTTTTCCAAGAGTCCTCGTTTGGCAGTGGGTTGGTAAGAGACGAGAACATCAATATCACTCTCAGTTTTAAAGTCATCACGTAGCACAGAACCAAACAAGGCAAGTTCAGCTACCTGCCACCGCTGGCAAAACTTGACTAGTTGTTCTGAGGTAATTGTGAGTCGCTTTTGTAGTCTGGAATTCAGTTGAATAGTAGGCATCATTTATCAAAACGCAATAATCTTCAACAGCGACAATAGGATTTGGGAGCCATGCACACCTTTCCTCAATAATGATTAAATAGATGTAGGTTGGGTCGAGGCAACGAGACCCAACGCTGGAGT
>JAAHGR010001313.1 GCA_010672425.1 Symploca sp. SIO2E6 | reverse complement strand
CCGAAGATGGACAAATTCTTTACCGCATAGGTGGAGAAGGTGAATCCCTACTGCTGCTACACATGAATCCCCGCAGTAGTGATGAATTTCGGGAATTGATGCCAATTTTTGCTGAAAACCGATGTGCGATCGCGATGGATTTGCCGGGGTTAGGGGATTCCGATAAACCACCCCGAATTTACTCAATGGCAGACTACGCCAAAACGATTATTGCCCTTCTCGATGAGTTAAATATTAACAAAACTAGTCTCCTCGGCAACCATACAGGAGCTTATGTTGCAGCAGAGGTTGCCGCAGCTTATCCTGAAAGAATAGAAAAACTTATATTATGTAATATAGATCACTTCAGTGAAGAAGGAAAAGCTGCCTTCATTAAAAGAGCTTCTGAAGCTTTCCAAATCAAGGAAAAAGCTTCTGATCTGATAGAAAGGTGGTCAGTACGTGAAAGTTATGTCGGCTCTCAGGAGTTAAATCACCGTTGTTTTCTAGATGAGATGAAATGTTATGGCTATCCTCCCTATGGACTTTTAGCTGTAGCCGAATATTCTAGCACCATGCCAGAAAGATTGGGTTTAATCAAGTGCCCTACCCTGATCTTGTGGGGTACTGAAGATATCAAACAACTGGAAAGACTGGGTATATCCCAGCTAGAGCATCGGCATTCCATTACCCAAACAATTCCCCAGGCAAAGGTGTTGGAGCTTGAAGGTGGTACTATGTGTATGATGAATCAGATGCCTGAGGAAATATCAAGAGTAGTAGTAGATTTTCTCGACCGAACAGATAATTAAAGATATGGCAAGAAACCTGCTCCCATATTTTATGTATTATGGTGCTACGCACTAGGAAGTAGGGAACAGAGAATGGGTTTTTTAACCTAGACTAGTAGTGTACCAGTTCTCACATCCGTGAGGTACATCCAATTTTGGCGAGCCCATTCCCAATTCCCAATTCGACCTTCTTCATTCCCTAAAGAATATGGTTAAAGAACTTGACAAAAACAACCTCTATTCACCTAATGGTGACATCAAACTTCCCCACATCCATAATGGTCTTCGGGCTAACCAAAGTACTTCCATCGGACGCAAACATGTAGAGAGCGAAGAATCCCTCAACTCAGTTATCGACTTTCCCAAAATACCCTTCCAGGTAGAGAATTTTGTCACTGGCAAGCACGGTATCTCCCAGATTCTCTCGGCTGATGAAGCCACTGGGGAGTCAACCCAGCGAGTCTTTTTGCAGAAAGGCTGGAGTGCCCCCATTGGTCACTTTACCACCGATATAGAACTCTTTGTA
>JAAHGR010001312.1 GCA_010672425.1 Symploca sp. SIO2E6 | reverse complement strand
TGCACTATTTCCAGCGAAAAGAGAAACTAGGGCAAGCTGTGACTGAGGTAATTTCACCCAGTATCGATCGCAACGGTAGAATCGATCAATGGCCAGATGGCTTTTTCGATGAGTGGGATAAGAGTTTGGAGATGTTGCTGGGACCAGTGGGAGAATAAATTATGGATCTGGAGATGGTACTCAATGAACTATCACTACAGACTCCTGCCGATGATGAGAAAACGGCACGGCAATTGATGTCAGAGTTGATCAGCACTGTACGCCAAGCAACTATTACCGGTGTAAAGCGGGTAATTCGCACTGCTGATGACATCAACAATATAGAACTTGCTCCAGGTTATCCAGTTGCTCGCTGGCGTAATGACAAGGTAGTGGATTTAGAGGAACGTCGCTTCTTTCGTACTCTCATTGCAAAAGCACCCTTTTGGGCTGATGTTGCTGAGGCAATCAAGAGTGATTTTAATTTATCTGATGTTTTTTACCAAGGGGAAGAAGCCAGAGGACTGTGCTTTGCTTTAGTTAGTGATGCCTTTCCAGTAAGCTTAAATTCTGAGACTCGATGGGATTGCAGTCGCTTAGAGTTAACAGTAACACGATTTGAGGATGAAGAATTAATCGATGAATATCTAGAGATTGTCCATGCCAGTCGCAGAAACCATGTCCAGGAACATGCTGATTGGATTAAGCATCGCATCCAAATTCTTGTAAGTGACGGTGTTGAACTTTGGAATTATCGGAAGGAGTTATTCCCTAGTCTAGAATTTTGTGATAAGGTTCGCCAACAACTACAAAGTCTTAAAAATGGCAATCTGATGCTACAACAGGTGATGAAAAAGTTGCATGAGCTTGAGAATTACTGTAAGACTTGGACAACCGGAGCCTTTTCTATAGAGAGTCTTCGCAAAGCGACTCCGGAGAGTGAGTCAAGGCTACAACAGTTCAAGCAGCAACTAACCTTTAGGTGTCCCGACGGCAGAGAGCGAATCTTCAGTTTACATATGCGTCTGACTCCAGGATCTTGGCGGCTCCATTTCTCGGAAAAATTAGGACCAGGAAAAATCCTTATTGGCTATATTGGGCCAAAAATTAAATCTAATTAATCTTTTAGCCTTTGAACAATACAGCACTTTGCGCCGCATCCTCTGGCTTCCCGTTAAACTAAAAGCGAAGCATCCTCTGGCTTCCCGTTAAACTAAAAGCGAAGCATCCTCTGGCTTCCCGTTAAACTAAAAGCGAAGCATCCTCTGGCTTCCCCCTTTCAAAGGGGGACGGGAGGGGTATTCCATCGGGGGACGGGAGGGGA
>JAAHGR010001311.1 GCA_010672425.1 Symploca sp. SIO2E6 | reverse complement strand
CAGCAGCAAAACAAGGCGATCAAATTACCGCAGTTGATACTCACATTGTTATGGTTCCATCAGGAACAACAACAGTACCGACTCCTTTACCTCATCCTTTTTCTGGGGTGATTAACGGCAACCTTAGTAGTAATGTCAATATTATGGGAATGCCAGCAGCGACGGTGGATAGTATTGCGGATAATACTCCACCTCATATTCCGACGCCTCCCGGCACTACCTTTCAAAATCCTCCTGCTAATCAAGGCACGGTCAAAATTGGTAGTTCAACTGTCAATATCAACGGTAAACCAGCAGCTAGAAATGGAGATACTGCTGAGACTTGTAATGATCCTACAGATGCACCGGTGGGTCAAGTGGTGGCAGTGGGTACGGTTTTTATTGGTTGAAAGCCGCCCCACAGGCGGCGCACCACCCCCTATGAAGGGAAGAAACTTTTGTCAAATCCTCTTCCCTCCTTTCTTCCTTTCTTCCCTGTTGCCTGTTGCCTGTTGCCTGTTGCCTGTTCCCTTGTTTCTTGAAAGACCCTTAAAACCTTAGAACCTTGTAACCTTCTTTCCTTCTGCCTTCTGCCTTCTGCCTTCTGCCTTATTATTCAATTTAAATGTATCATGGTTTGTATTATCAACAATTACGAAATTAGCGATCGCTTAACCTGTTTTCGCCAATCTTACTTCAGGAATTTGAAAAACATTAGCAGCAGGGATTGGCTCTTCCTCAGCTTGCCAAGCTTCCAAATACATTTCAATCACCTCTTCACCCCTACGAATAGCTTCTTCACGAGTTTTGCCGTGGGTACAAGGCATGACAACTCGCTCAACAAATTCTGGAATTGTTACCAAGAAAAGTTGGTCTTCCTCTGACCACTGGATAACCATGCTGTATTGATTCATTCTTCCTCTTCCTCTATGAGTTTTTTAAGTTTTGTCAATAACTGTGCTAACTGTTTTTCGAGATATAGTGGAACATCGTCGCCGTCTTTTCCTGGAATAGTCAAAGTCTGTCTCAGCAAAGGATGTTGCCATCTCTCGTGGCTCCCTTTCCCTCGCTTGGGTAAGTAGACAAAACCTTCACGAGCTATTTGAGCTTTTAATTCTCTGATTTTTCTGGGCACGATTTTTTCTAGCTGATTACTTCTATTGTCTCACTATTTTGGATTTTTGTATGATGTCTAAGCCATTTTTAGGTGTTGGGATAAGATTTCCCCTCAGTCCAAATACTGAAGGAGATTTCCAACTTGCCGCATATGAAGAGAGTGTACGACAGTCGATTTTAATTATCCTCGGTACTGCCAAAGGTGAGC
>JAAHGR010001310.1 GCA_010672425.1 Symploca sp. SIO2E6 | reverse complement strand
TTTCTTCTAGTACATTGTCTATACTAGAAGAAGCTTTGGCTCTATTGGAAAAGCGCAACCAATATGAGCAATGGGTTGAAGAAATTGGTCAAAAAATTGATATTGCTGCCCAACAACTAGAACGAGGCGAGGGAATAGATGGAGAGAGTGCGATTAACCAATTACGAGAACAATTACAACAAAATCAACAAAGATAATAATGATTTCGCTCCAATTTTCAATTCCCAATTCCCAATTCCCAATTCCCCAAAACCACATGAAATCAAAACTTATTCCCCTATTAAAAATCAGTGTTAGCATCGGGTTACTCATATTTGCCTTGATGCAAGTCGATTTACAGCAAACCTGGATACAATTTCGACAGCTATCCCCTGTCTTTGTGGTAATAGCACTAATTTACTACACAATTTTGCAATGGCTGAGTAGCTGGCGATGGCAGATAGTCTTGCACCCAACAGAACATTTTGTGCCGATGGATGTTCTGTTTACTAGTTATCTGGCAGGGATGTTTCTCAATACATTTCTTCCCGGTAGTCTTGGGGGAGATGTTTATCGAGTCTATCGTGTTACTCAAGTAACCAAGGATTCACAAGTAGCCTTAGTATCGGTTTTTTTAGAACGATTTAGCGGGTTAGTTGTCCTCTCGGCTATTGCTACCCTGAGTTTACCCCTAACTTTTAAGTTAGTGGAGAGTTGGGATGTGATTCTGCTGTGTGCTAGTATCGTCACTGCTCTAATTGTGGGTTTGGTGCTGATTATGAGTCCTCAATTATTGCATTGGGTAGAACCCTGGTTAGTCAAGTTCAGACTGGGGAGTTTAGCAGAACGCTTAACCAAAATCCAAGGTTTACTTCTACAATTTGCTCAGGATCAACAAGCAGTAGTTTCTTCGACAATTCTGTCACTCATTATCCAATTGGGCATCATTTATTATCACTATTTGATTGCCCAACAACTCCAACTACCTGTCTCTTTTTGGCAACTACTGGTTTTTGTTCCGATTGTAGCGGTAGTGACGGTACTACCTATTTCTGTTGGTGGATTGGGGGTTAAAGAGGGATTATGGATCTATTTGTTTGCTCGCATTGGCCTTAGTCCCGAACAAGCTGTGTTACTATCCCTAATCGTAACTTGGCTAGGATGGTTACTAAGTCTGGCAGGAGGAGGTTTATTATTGCTAGACGAGAGTAGGGAACAAATAGCAACTATGCAAGAAGAATTGAGAATTGAGAATTGAGGATTGGGAATTGGGAATTGGGAATTGAGAATTGGGAATTGGGAATTGGGAATTGGGAATTGGGAATTGG
>JAAHGR010000131.1:1121-14128 GCA_010672425.1 Symploca sp. SIO2E6 | reverse complement strand
CGTTATTTTGGCTGGCTTCCGGTGAGTCAGCTCATGCCTATATAAACGTGTCATTTATTGTTACATGCATTCAAATCGTCGAGTTAATTATGCTCTATGAACTGTTATTCAAAGTTGAACCTAAGACTCTAGTCTTGATCGATGAGCCGGAACTGTCTCTTCATGTAGGATGGCAAGTTGAATTTATCAAAGATTTGCAAGAAATCACCAAACTTGCAGACTTAGATATCCTCATGGCTACTCATTCTCCAGATATAATACAAAATCGCTGGGATTTGACAGTTGAATTGAAGGGAATAGAAACGTGAGGGAATACCTGTCAGTTGAGCGTGATGCTAACCAGATTCGATTACTACGCAGTACTTTTTCCGGGACTTTCTTGTTGGTAGAAGGTCATTCAGATAAACTTGTTTACGATCGCTTGGTTGACGGTGCAGCCTGTACAATCGTTATCGTTTCGGGAAAACCCTCCAGTAAGCTACGTGTTATTGCTGTTCTGGAAATTCTGGAGAAATCTAATTTTACAGGAATTTTAGCAATTGTCGATGCAGATTTTGACCACCTTGAACCCTTGTTAGAGGGTAGTCCAAATCTCCTACGCACCGACAGCCATGATCTCGAAAGCATGCTTATCAACTCTCCTGCTTTGGATAAGGTGGTAGCTGAGTATGGCTCAGAAGAGAAGATTAGCAAATTTGCCCAAGATGTGAGAACATTATTAGTGGAAGCTGGGCTGTGTGTTGGTTATTTACGTTGGGTTTCTCAACGTGAGAAGCTAAATCTGACTTTTAACAGTATCAAATTCAGTAAGTTTGTTGACGAAACAACTCTGGAAATCGATGAACTGAAATTGATCACAGAAGTCAAGAATAAATCCCCTTCTTGCTCGTGGAAAGAGGAAGAGTTAAAAACCTGGGTAATGAACAAAAAAAGTGACAGTCATGATCCTTGGCAAGTATGCTGTGGTCATGATTTGGTGACAATCTTATCCCTTGGTTTACGCAAAGTGATCGGTTCTAACAAAGCAGCCGAGGTTGAACCGAATATGCTTGAGCGCAATTTGAGGCTGGCTTACGAAGCGGCTTACTTTCGTAAAACACTCCTCTACTCGAAGATTCGCACCTGGGAGACTAATAATCAACCATTTAAGGTTTTGGGGAATGATAAATAAAACTTACAACGCTTCATAAAAAGAAAAACTTACCACAAAGGCACAAAGAACACAAAGAGAATCTAATGGTGTAGCCTATCTTACTCGCTTGAGGAGGCGCTCGCAATTCTTTACCACATATCTAACCACTCACTGTTAGCCCCTACTCAACTGAAGAGACTTTAAGTCAAAAAATTTAGTAATTATGCAATAATTAATTTATCTGAATATCAAAGCAGCATTAACGATGACAGTTAAACAACTAACAAAACAACTCCTTTCCTTAACTCCAACTGAGAAAGCAGAAGCTATACAAATATTAACCCAAACTATAAGTAACGGTTCGCGAGGGATTACAAAAACTCCCGGCGTTTGTGGTGGCGACGCTTGTATTGCCAAAACTCGCATTCCGATTTGGTTAATGGTGAGTTGGCGTCATCAGGGTGTAAGTGATGCGGAACTTCTCAGTTTTTACCCCCATCTTGGTGCTGCTGATTTAGTTAATGTTTGGGCTTATGCTGATGCATATCCAGAGGAAATTGAAGTAGCAATCCGCAAGAATGAGGTAGCTTGAACAGTGGCACGTCTTTATGCTGATGAACAATTTCCTCGTAAAGTCAGTGAATTGTTACGCACTTTGGGTCACGATGTGCTAACAGTTCAAGAAGCAGGGAATGCTGGATTTGGAGTTCCCGATCCAGAGGTGCTAGGGTATGCAGTGAACGATAATCGCGCTGTTGTGACAATCAATCGATATGATTTTATCCGACTACATCGCTTACAACCAAACCACGCTGGGATAATTGTTTGCACAGAAGACCAAAACTTGGAGAGGCTAGCAACACGAATTAATGAGGCTATTTCTGCTGAAAAAACTTTGAGTGGTAAATTGATTCGGGTTAAACGTCCATCACAATGAAAATTATCAAATCCGCTCAAAATCAGATCTTTCCTACGTTCGCTCCACTGCCCCCCCGTTAAAACGAGGGGCTATCTATCGCTCACGGTTTTTTTCTGTATACCGGATATGGTATAAGGTAGTAAGTACCTGGACTGATAAGTCTCAGGTTATGAGTCTACACCTTAAACACTTACATGCTCCGATTCCTCTTTTTGCAAGAGAAAATCTAGATAGTCTTCCAATTGGAGTTGCCTGGATTTTGACAATTGACGTAATTTGCTCAAAATAATTTCTTCCTGCTGCCATTGAGTAATAGGAATTATTTGCGAGGCGGAAACTTCTAACGTCACATGAGGTAAATTAAACCCCTCCAGGCTATACCCATCCTCTTCCTCTTCTGGCATTGGGTAATGTTCCACAATAGTTCCAATATCCCCCTCCTTCAGATTGTGTTCCGGTAAATCCTGAGTTAGGGCAACTTGAGAAAATAGGGGATGTTTTACCTTCATCAAAGTGTTTACTGGGAGTAGGAGTTACTGGCTACATCTGACCCTAGAATACTACAGTTCTAGTAATAAGGTTGCGATCGCTTCCCATGTGATTCAGCTATGACAGGCAAGATGCCTGTTCCACAGTAGACAAAAGTCTCCTTTTCAAGGTTATGACAGGCAAGATGCCTGTTCCACAGGAACTGATCAGGATTACTGTAATAAATTACAGTAAACAAAAGTCCTCCGTGGAAGTCAAAGCGTAGCATCCTCTGGCAACTCCTGTGGAAGTCAAAGCGTAGCATCTTCTGGCTTCCCGTGGAACCAAAAGCCTAGCATCTTCTGGCTTCCCGTGGAACCAAAAGCCTAGCATCTTCTGGCTTCCCCCTTTCAAAGGGGGACGGGAGGGGGATACAAAGGGGGATGGGAGGGGGATACAAAGGGGGATGGGAGGGGGATCAACAGTTTACCGCATAGTCACGAATTCTTCAGCAGTAGAAGGATGGATACCAACAGTAGCATCGAAGTCTTTCTTAGTTGCTCCCATCTTCAGGGTAATCGCTATTCCTTGAATAATTTCTGCTGCGTGTTCACCTACCATATGAGCACCTAAGACTTTATCAGTATTTTGGTCAACGACTAATTTCATCATCGTTTTCTCGTCACGACCACTTAAGGTGTGATAGGTTGGTCGGAAGCGAGCACGATAGGTCTTGACTGCTTCGCCATATTGCTCTCGTGCTTGAGCTTCTGTTAAACCTACTGTTGCTGCTTCCGGTGTGGTGAAAATCGCCGTCGGTATATTCTCATAGCTCATTTTCCGAGATTTACCGCCAAAATGAGTATCAGCGAAAGCACGACCTTCATTGATCGCTACTGGAGTCAGATTCATCCTATTGGTGCAATCTCCTACAGAATAGATATGCTCTTGGCTCGTCTGACTATATTCATCAACTGCGATCGCTCCGTCTTTAATTTCCACTCCTGCCTTCTCCAAACCCAGCTTATCAAGATTTGGTTTACGACCGGTAGCTGCTAAAGTAACCGCATCAGCAATAACAGTTTCCTCTGTTTCTCCTTTCACTTTCACCTGCAAACCTTCTGCTGTTTGTTCAATTACAGGAGGTTCAGTCATCTTAATAATCCGGATACCATGCTCTTGCATTGCTTCTTGAATGGTGCTGCGCAAGTCGTCATCAAATCCGCTCAAAATCAGATCTTTCCTAATGAGCAAGGTTACCTCAGAACCCAAACCTTGCATAATGCAGGCAAACTCGATACCAATATAGCCACCACCGAGAATGACAATCCGCTGTGGTTGTTCCTTCAGGTGGAACATATTATCAGAAACGATCGCATGTTCTATGCCAGGGATATCTGGTTTAACTGGTATACCCCCAACCGCAATCAAAATTTTCTCGGCTGTAATGGCGCGATCCCCGACTTCCACTGTATGGGGGTCAATAAATTTGGCATAATCGCGAAATATTTCTACTTGCGACTTATCCAGCAGCCGTTGGTATACTCCATTGAGGCGATCTACTTCCTGATTAACTACCTTAGTCAGCTTTGGCCAGTCAAGGGTACTGCTAACAGGACTCCAGCCAAAACCTTGAGCATCCTCAAACAAATTGGGAAAATGAGAAGCATAAACCATCAGTTTCTTGGGAATGCAGCCGCGATTGACACAGGTGCCACCCAAACGGTCAAATTCTGCTATGCCCACTTTTGCGCCGTATTCTGCTGCTCTTCTGGCTGTGGCAACCCCTCCAGAACCGCCACCAATGACAAATAGGTCAAAATCGTAACTCATAATTTATGGTGACTCCTTAATGTATAGCTTGCTCCCTGGCATGAAAGAATGCGAGCAAGATGCCCAAAGAATGCGAGCAAGATGCTCGCACTACATACAAAATTACAACAATGGGATGCTTCCTGCCTTTTGTTATTTGTCCTTGGTACTAATAACCAATAACAAACAACCAACAACCAATAACAAACAACCAACAACCAATAACAAACAACCAACAACCAACAACCAATAACCAATTGGTTATGCTGATTGACCAGCGAAGTAATTGTCTAAATCATCAGAACCACCAATTAGTTTGCCATCAATGAATACTTGGGGAGTTGTGGTAGCCCCACTAACAGCTTGTAAGGAACGGGTGGTAATATCTTTACCTAAGACAATTTCTTCGTAAGCCATGCCACGTTCCTTCAAAGCCGCCTTGGCACGAGCACAGAAAGGACAACCAACCTTGCTAAACATGGACACCAGCTTTGGCTTCTCGGCTTTGGGATTGATATACTTGAGCATTGTTTCTGCATCAGACACCTCGAAGGGGTCTCCCGGAACTTCGGGTTCAATAAACATTTTTTCGACTACGCTATCTTTAACTAGCATAGAATAGCGCCAGGAGCGCTTACCAAAACCTAAGTCTTCTTTGTCAACGAGCATTCCCATACCTTCGGTAAATTCACCGTTGCCATCGGGAATGAGGGTGACGTTTTCCGCTTCCTGATCCTTAGCCCACTCGTTCATTACAAAGGTGTCATTGACAGACATACAGATGATCTCATCCACTCCATTGGCCTTAAAAACTGGAGCCAATTCATTGTACCCCGGAAGGTGCGAGGATGAGCAGGTTGGGGTAAAAGCACCTGGTAGAGAGAAAACCACTACCGTTTTACCTGAGAATAAATCATCTGTAGTGACATCAACCCATTGATCATTTTGGCGGGTTTTGAAGGTAACGTTGGGAACTTTTTGCCCTTCACAGTTTTTCAGCATCTATTTCCTTCCTGTTTCTGGTGTTGATCTGACTCATTAGGAGTTTGTCTAAATTAATCATACTCATAATGAGTACGACTTGGCAATCAGATGATCAACATTTAGACCTTAGAGCCTTAGAACCTTCTTTCCTTCTGCCTTGGATCCCTCTGCCTTCTGCCTTGTCGCTTAAGAGCTGAAAGCTGAGAATTGGTTCAAATGCCCCAATACTTGGTCACTCGAACATAAAACTCAGGAATTTTGTGCCAATCTTGGCGATCGCTTAATATGGTCTCTTTGAGACCATCGTTATTTCAAAACTCCAACCATCCTTGTCTGTATAATTCCCTTTCCCAGAAAAATTGTTTTCATCGCCGACAACAGGCTCCCAACCACAACAGGCGAATTTGAGTGGAGTCATCCCAAATTTTCCTTGCAGAATTTTTTCCACCTCTGCGGCATCGGAACCTTTCACTACATAGGAAGCGGTTAAGCCTTTCCCTGGAGGGAGTTTTACTTTTTTGCATTCGGTAAATTGTAATTGTGCTGGTTTTTCTTCCCAAATTGCCAGAAAATCTCCACAGGTATGATGAGTTACTTTTTTGGTTAGGGAATGGCAAGATACACACAACAACATTACAGTAAGTATTACTATCGCTTTTCTCATGTAAGATGTAGTTCTGCTTATTCTACCCCCGTTATCTTCTCACCCAGCTCCCCCAGCTCCCCCAGCTCCCTACTCCAAAGTTCCCTCTTCAGACAAATTTTTTATTCATTTAACCTCATTATCGCAAACTGTTTGCCAAAATAGTAACGAAATCTGAAGTAGGCTCTGTTGTAATGGAACCGCTCTATCAATACGCCTGGCTGATTCCAGTCCTGCCCTTGGCAGGAGCGATGCTGGTCGGTCTAGGGCTAATTTCTCTAAACAAAGCAACTAACCGTCTGCGGCAGCTTGTAGGCGTGTTTATTGTCTCCTTTTTGGGAGCGTCGATGGTTCTCTCCTTTGCCTTGCTCTGGAGTCAAATTCAGGGACACGAGCCTTTTACGAAAACCCTTGAGTGGGCTTCGGCGGGAGATTTTCGCCTGATAATGGGCTATACCATCGATCACATAACAGCTTTGATGCTGGTGATTGTGACCACAGTAGCCTTTCTGGTGATGATCTACACCGATGGCTACATGGCTCATGACCCTGGTTATGTCCGCTTTTATGCTTATTTGAGCCTGTTTAGCTCTTCAATGTTGGGTCTGGTGATCAGTCCTAACTTACTGCAAGTTTATATTTTCTGGGAACTGGTCGGCATGTGTTCTTACTTGCTGATTGGGTTCTGGTATGACCGTAAAGCAGCAGCAGATGCTTGTCAAAAAGCTTTTGTAGTCAACCGTGTGGGTGACTTTGGTCTACTGTTGGGCATGTTAGGACTGTACTGGGCCACTGGTAGCTTCGAGTTTGAAGTTATGGGTGAGCGCTTACAGGTTTTGGTGGAATCCGGTGCTCTCAGTGGTATTTTGGCAGCAGTGTTTGCCGTATTAGTATTTTTAGGTCCGGTAGCTAAATCTGCCCAATTTCCCCTACATGTCTGGCTTCCTGATGCGATGGAAGGTCCGACACCGATTTCGGCTCTGATTCACGCCGCCACCATGGTGGCTGCTGGGGTGTTTCTGATTGCCAGGATGTACCCGGTGTTTGAAGGTATCCCCACAGCGATGAGTGTCATTGCTTGGACAGGAGCTGCTACCGCCTTTATCGGAGCTACAATTGCTATTACCCAAAACGACATTAAGAAAGGTCTAGCTTATTCCACCATGTCCCAGTTGGGGTATATGGTCATGGCTATGGGAGTGGGAGCCTATACCGCTGGCTTATTCCACCTGATGACTCATGCTTATTTCAAAGCCATGTTGTTCCTGTGTTCTGGTTCCGTGATTCATGGCATGGAAGATGTTGTGGGTCACGATCCAGTTTTGGCTCAGGATATGCGACTGATGGGGGGGTTACGGAAGTTTATGCCCATAACTGCCCTAACCTTTTTGATTGGTACTCTAGCAATTTGCGGTATTCCTCCCTTTGCTGGTTTTTGGTCAAAAGATGAAATCTTGGGTAGCACTTTCCAGGTAAATCCAGCACTGTGGCTCATTGGCTGGCTCACCGCAGGGATAACTGCTTTCTATATGTTCCGGATGTATTTTTCCACGTTTGAAGGAAAATTCCGGGGTAATGAGATGGAAATCCGACATGAGTTGAAGATTGCTGCTGGGCAAGTAGTACCAGCTTTCGGACCTGGGGCGATGAATGTTCAGGAATTGGCAGCAACAGCTGCTGAAGATGACCATGAGCATCACCATCACCACAGTGAGTTTCCTCACGAGTCACCCCTAACCATGACCTTACCCTTGCTGGTACTAGCAGTGCCATCAGCGGTAATTGGTTTAGTAGGGATGCCCTTTAACAACTACTTTGAGGAATTTATCCACCCCTCTACAGAAACGGTTGCTGAAATAATCGCCCACGAGGAAACCTTTGAATGGTCAGAGTTTCTCGTGATGGGTGGTACTTCGGTGGGTATTGCCCTGATTGGTATTACTCTCGCTTCCCTAATGTACCTAGGAGGTAAGATTAACCCAGCCGCGATCGCCAAAAGCATCCAGCCTTTGTATCAATTCTCCCTCAATAAGTGGTACTTCGACGAAGTTTACGATCGCCTGTTTGTTCAAGGAAGCCGTCGGTTAGCACGGCAGGTGATGGAAGTAGACTACCGAGTTGTCGATGGTGCAGTCAACCTAACAGGTTTCTTCACCCTCTTGAGTGGTGAAGGACTCAAATACCTAGAAAATGGTCGCGCCCAATTCTATGCTCTGATTATCTTTGGGGCAGTATTAGGTTTAGTAGTAGTTTCTGGTGTTACCTGAATTAGGTGGTAGGTGGTAGAAGGCAGGAGGCAGGAGGCAGGAGGCAGGAGGCAGGAGGGAAGAAAACTTGTATCGTAAAGTTTTTAACCTTCCTCCATTCCCAATTCCCAATTCCCAATTCCCAATTCCCTACTCCCTTATCAAACAACCAACAACCAAAAACAAACAACAAACAACCAACAACAAATGACAGATTTTCCCTGGCTAACGACGATTATTCTGTTTCCCATTGCGGCTTCCCTACTGATACCCTTCCTGCCAGAGAAAAATGGTATTTGGGAGCGCTGGTACGCTCTAATTATCGGGTTAATTGACTTTGCCCTGATTATTTATGCCTGTGTCACAGAGTATGACTTTAGCAATCCGGAATTGCAACTGGTAGAAAAATACTCCTGGGTATCCCAATTGGACTTGAATTGGTCTGTAGGGGTTGATGGCTTGGCTATGCCCTTGGTAATTTTAACGGGTTTTATGACCACCCTGGCAATTTTGGCAGCTTGGCCCGTTACTTTCAAACCTAAGCTATTTTACTTCCTGATGTTGGCCATGTACGGCGGTCAAATCGCCGTATTTGCAGTTCAGGATATGCTGTTATTCTTCCTAGTGTGGGAATTGGAATTGGTTCCAGTTTACCTGCTACTGTCCATCTGGGGAGGTAAAAAGCGTCTTTATGCAGCTACCAAGTTCATCCTCTACACCGCAGGGGGTTCCCTATTCATCTTGTTGGCTGCCTTTGCCATGGCATTCTACGGGGATACTGTCACCTTTGACATGCAGTCCCTGGCTTTCAAAGACTACGCTTTGAACTTTCAACTGTTGATTTATGCAGGTTTTCTGATTGCCTACGGTGTCAAACTGCCGATTTTTCCCCTACATACCTGGCTTCCTGATGCTCACGGGGAAGCAACAGCACCAGTCCACATGCTGTTGGCGGGTATTCTCCTAAAAATGGGTGGTTATGCCCTGATTCGGATGAATGCTGGTATGTTACCGGATGCCCATGCCTACTTTGCACCGGTTTTAGTCATTCTGGGGGTCGTCAATATCGTTTATGCCGCTTTAACTGCCTTTGCTCAGCGTAGCCTCAAGCGAAAAATTGCCTACTCTTCGATTTCCCACATGGGATTTGTCTTGATTGGTATTGGTGCGTTTACTGAGTTGGGCATGAGTGGTGCGGTACTGCAAATGGTCTCCCACGGTTTAATCGGAGCCAGCTTATTCTTCCTCGTAGGAGCAACTTACGACCGGACCCATACCCTGATGTTAGATGAAATGGGGGGTGTTGGTAAGAGGATGAAGAAGATTTTCGCCATGTGGACTGCCTGTTCGATGGCTTCCTTGGCTTTGCCAGGGATGAGCGGATTTGTGGCAGAAGTCATGGTGTTTGTCGGTTTTGCTACCAGTGATGCCTATAACTCCACTTTCAAAGTAATTGTGGTGTTCCTAGCAGCAGTTGGGGTAATTCTCACTCCGATTTATCTCCTCTCCAATCTCCGGGAAATCTTCTATGGCGAGGAAAATAAGGAACTAGTCAAGCACCAAGCCTTGATTGATGCTGAACCACGAGAGGTATTTATCGTTGCTTGTCTGTTAGTACCGATTATTGGCATTGGCTTGTATCCCAAAATACTAACCCAGATTTATGACGCGACAACAGTTCAGTTAACAGCGCGTTTACGGGAATCAGTACCAAGTTTGGTGCAGCCAGCCAATGTGGCGCAGGAGAATTCCTCCGCCGTGTCAATGGCACCGATGATTGGTAAACATTAGTAATTGCTGATTGAATTTAGTTGAGATGGGATGGTTTGGATGACCATCCCATTTTTTTGAATGGGGAATTGGGAATTGGGAATTGGGAATTGGGAATTGAAAATTGATACTGTGGAACAGGCTTCTAGCCTGTGTCCCAATACCTGTGTCCTTATTGTAAAATATATAAAGTGATACCGTGCCAGGATCAGCTACTGCTATGATGCAAGCCCCCCTTCTCACTAAGTCTTCCACTGATCAGCATATTGTATATTCCAGCATTACCTGGCAACAGTTCAAACTGATTCAGGCTGGTTTTGCTGAGTCTCCAGGCATTCGGCTTGCTTACTATAACAACACTATCGAAATTCTTATGCCGGGACGGGAACACGAAGTTTTTAGTAGGCTCATTGGCTTTTTAATTGGGTTATTTTGCCTAGAAAACGAGATCGAATTTGAACCTACAGGTTCCATGACTCAAGAAAGAGAAGGAGAAGTTTCAGCCCAAGCAGATGAATCTTACTGTTTTGGTGCATCCAAACCAATCCCCGATCTCGTCATCGAAGTTGTGTTTACAAGCGGTAGCCTCAAGAAACTCCAGCGGTATCAAGCATTGGGAGTACCGGAAGTGTGGTTTTGGCAAGACGGTTTATTCAGTCTTTATCACCTGCGCAACAACCATTATGAGCGGATCTCCCACAGTGAAATTCCAGAACTCGCAACCCTCAATATGGATGTGCTCACCCGCTGCGTGTTGATGGCTCAGACTTCTCGTTTGGAGGCGGCTATAGAGTTTCGCAACGCGATCCGCTCGTTAGAATAGGGACAGGGATTTAGTTGATTGCATTGGTTGCTATTTTTTGCTATTATTGGAATAATAGGATATATGTGCGCCTATAAGGTGGGCTGTGGAAATTGACCACAAAGACACAAAGGACACAAAGAGAAAACTAGTTAGGGTTTGCTGAATAAGTGTGTAATACCAAATCCGGGTTAAGCACTCCCGTTTTAAGAAAACCGCGAAACCTGCTCTGAGACGTTGCATGCAACGTCTCTACCCATGCAACGTCTCTACAGGGTGGGACATAACGGGGTTATCTATGCTAGCTTTGGTATAAGCTATGCCAGACAGTGGTTTCAAGTATTTTTTGGCCTAACAAGTCCAAGGAAATTGTTTCTTTTGGTTCAAAATCCGTTGCACTCCTCGTGGGGAAATCCCTGGGGAACCTAAGAGTTCGAGTGCCCAAAACTAGGATAAATGCTTCTTACTCATTACTCATTACTCATTACTCATTACTCATTCAGCAGACCCTAGTTATGAGGCGATCGCATGTTACTGATGTACAATATAGATGCGGTATTGCTTCTCAATGCTCAAACCTCGTAACAAATCTTCAAACTAGCAACAACTTACTCTTTTTCGTTTTCTTCAAAAATTCTCATTATGATTTTATCTCCAGCCAAAACTACAGCAGCTACCAAGGGTAAAACCTCTCAAGTTGTAAACTCGATAGCTGATATGGCATTGATAAAAAACATTATTACTCTGTTTTCTGAGCTGGATGCTTCTAAAAAGTCTGGAAGCGCAGAGATAGAAAACTTGGTGAACTCACTTGCTCAATTACCAGACGTTGAGGCTGTCAGAGCCGTGTCACATCAACCAGATGATGTGCATGAAGTTACTTTTGAAATACTCTCTCACATAGAGCCTCCTCAGAGAAGGGAACTTTTTGCACAAGCATTAGTTTTGGTAAGAGAGACGGAATGGATGTTGTGTGACACAACTAATGAAGATGATTGGGATTTTGGGACTCAAATGGTCAGAACATTTCCGACATTTTTAACTAAAAATCAGGTAATTGCTTCGAGTTATGCCCAAAGAGAGCGTTTACAGGCGGCAAGCTAGGGCTAACGAAGGTACAGCAAAGGCAGCCCGGTTAGGTTTCCCCGACTGGGCTGTTATTATGTGTTTCTATGCAGCTCTTCATTGGATCAATGATTATGCTTTACGTCAGGGCAAAAAAATATATGATTCTGATGTTAGCGATAGTTCACAACATAGTGCTAGACGGAAATATGTTAAGAAGCTTGCAAGAGATAACAAGTGGGGTGATTTGCAAGATGCTTACCAGACGCTTTATCAGGCAAGTATGACTGCTAGGTATTTAGAAGACTTAGAAGGCAAGGACATCACGGCTATAGAGCATTACGCAAAATATGGTGTTGATTTTGCTTTCAAGTGTTTAGAGATTATCAAGAATAGGCTAGAGGATTAATGATACCAAATCCGGGTTGGTCACCCCCGTTATCTTGGGAATAAGGCAGAAGGCAGATGGCAGATGGCAGAAGGAAAAGAAGGTTTAAGCGAATTGACCACAAAGACACAAAGGACACAAAGAGAGAAGTGGTTATGATGTAATTAAGTTGTAGTTGTGCTGGTTACTGATGGAACCTCTGGAAATTGCTGTTGCTGCCTTGGTTGTAAGGTTTCTTACCAAAGTTTTGGAAAAGACTGAGGACAAATTAGGAGATAAGCTAATTGAGCAATGCAATTTCCTTAATTGGGAAATGCGATAATGATTAGACGCAATCGCTCTAGAGCCTCGATTCATTAACCAAAGTTAGATGTAGGGGCGGGTTTAGGGTCACCCTTAGGACATTTAGCGACAATTGTAATACAAAACCCGCCCTGGCGATAACCTGGGAAATAGATAATTGGCAATTGGGGATAGGTTATCGCTAACTGTTGACAGTGGCAGGGCGGGTTTTGCTCCTAATATTCGGTTTAAATAGGATAGGTTATCACGCTTACCCGCCCCTACGATATCTGGAATATGTAGAATATGTGGAATTGTGGCAATTTGGCCGAAATACAATTTCCTTAATTGGGAAATGCGATAATGATCAGACGCAATCGCTCTAGAGCATCGATTCATTAACCAAAGTTAGATGTAGGGGCGGGTTTAGGGTCACCCTTAGGAAATTTAGCGACAATTGTAATACAAAACCCGCCCTGGCGATAACCTGGGAAAT
>JAAHGR010000131.1:0-1021 GCA_010672425.1 Symploca sp. SIO2E6 | reverse complement strand
AGACGCAATCGCTCTAGAGCATCGATTCATTAACCAAAGTTAGATGTAGGGGCGGGTTTAGGGTCACCCTTAGGAAATTTAGCGACAATTGTAATACAAAACCCGCCCTGGCGATAACCTGGGAAATGGATAATTGGCAATTGGGGATAGGTTATCGCTAACCGGTGACAGTGGCAGGGCTGGTTTTGAGCCTAATATTCGGTTTAAATAGGATAGGTTATCACGCTTACCCGCCCCTACGATATCTGGAATATGTAGAATATGTGCAATTGTGGCAATTTGGCCGAAATACAATTTCCTTAATTAGGAAATGCGATAATGATTAGACGCAATCGCTCTAGAGCATCGATTCATTAACCAAAGTTAGATGTAGGGGCGGGTTTAGGGTCACCCTTAGGAAATTTAGCGACAATTGTAATACAAAACCCGCCCTGGCGATAACCTGGGAAATGGATAATTGGCAATTGGGGATAGGTTATCGCTAACCGGTGACAGTGGCAGGGCGGGTTTTGCTCCTAATATTCAGGTCAAATGGGATAGGTTATCACGCTTACCCGCCCCTACAATATCCTAAAATTTCGATTCATCTATAGGCACACATCTTTTCCATTATTCATAATAATAGCCACAAATAGCAATAAACACCACCAATTATCCCGATGTTGGGTTTCGCAAAAGCTACACCCAACCTACAAGATATGCGATCGCTTCGGTCAATCTAGGTATGATGATGTAGTGCGAGCATCTTGCTCGCTAATAGTCAAGAAGAAATAGGTTACGCTAACCGGTGACAGTGACAGGGCGGGTTTTGCTCCTAATATTCGGGTTAAATGGGATAGGTTATTCCTAAACCCGCCCCTACAATGTCCTAAAATTATGATTCATCTATAGGCGCACATCTTTTCCATTATTCATAATAATAGCCACAAATAGCAATAAACACCACCAATTATCCCGATGTTGGGTTTCGCAAAAGCTACACCCAACCTACAAGATATGCGATCGCTTCGGTCAATCTAGG
>JAAHGR010001309.1 GCA_010672425.1 Symploca sp. SIO2E6 | reverse complement strand
TCCCATTGACCTCTCCAAAGATGCACTCAAGAAGAGACAGGTAAACTTGAGAATGAAATTGAGCAACGGCCTGTTGATAATGATAATCATTCTTGGGGGGAGGGGGCGCAATGCGCCCCCTCCCCCCTGACGGGGTGACAAAAAGGGCTCAACCCTTTACTGAATAAACTTTTGAGCTATCGTATGGTATGCTGACGGGGTGACAACTATGGCTACAACCTTTGTTTAGCAATGATTATAGCTTCCTAGCAATTAAAAAAATAGAGGCGGCGTATGTCTTTGCTCAGCACCAATGCAGGAGATGCTAATGTCAAATCCTGGTTTGAAAAGACGATGGGCAGGGACTATGATCAAGCCAATGGCGAATCTTTTACTCCCCTCGATCGCTTCGTGATGGAACTATTCCGCACCATTTCCCCTAACGGTGGTAGCCTCTCTAAATTGGAAGAAGTCCGAAACCCACTTTACGACAGGTACAACTATCTTCTCACACCCCACAAGGAAACCAGCGAGCATTATGTAAATTGGCAAAACCCAGATAAGTTCAACCCGGATCGCTATCTGAATGTACCGACTAGCAACGAAGTTGATCAAGCCAAGTGTGAGGAAATCGGATTTGCCCAATGTCCCTTCCACAAGACAGGATTCTTGGTTAAAGATGGCCGCAATACTAACCTAACCAATAGTTCATTTGGCACTGTTTACAATATTACCGATGACCAGGCGTTTCCCGTGGCTGACTATGCAGGCTATGCTCCCTTCGGTTTCGGATACCGTCGCTGTCCCGGCGAACAGTTCACTGTTGAAGTTATCAAAGATTTCCTCCGCAAGGTATGGACAGATAACATTGAGTTCGAGAAATTGGATGTAGAACCGCAAATGGTTCCTGTAGGACCGGGAGCCGTAGTTCCGGACATCTTCGGATTTACTTACCAGTGTTAGGTATTAGGTATTAGGTGTTAGGTGTTAGGTGTTAGGTATTAGGTATTAGGTATTAGTTGTTAAGTGTTAGGTGTTAGGTAGAATTTTCCACCTTACTTATTACTTATTACTGAGATCTTGCACCAAGTCGAAAATTGACTTGTGAAGTTAGGCAATAGGCAATAGGCAATAGGCAATAGTGATAAGATTGGACGTTTTCAGTACCGAAATTGATTGTTCCAACTTCCACTGTTCAGTATTTATGTACTGGTGCAAGATCTGAGTATTATATCGTTTCCGGTAGCATTGGAATGATATATTTTGGGTGATGTCATCTGGAATCGTAATGACGGGGTTTGCTATATAATTCCGATGCAACCGGATTT
>JAAHGR010001308.1 GCA_010672425.1 Symploca sp. SIO2E6 | reverse complement strand
AAGCTGATGTGCAGCTAAATTGTATAATGCGAAAACGTGAAAATATTGTAGTGCGTTCCCATAGCGTGCGCGTAGTGCGAGCATCTTGCTCGCTAGTATTATACAAATTAAATGCGTAACAACTTATATCCCTAAATTCCGAAGTGACAGCCTAACCAGGGCAGCGATATCGAACAGTATTGGTATCACGATGGGTCAAGGCTGAACGATCGCTCGATAGCTCAAAAGAATCCGTTTCGGTGTAGGTTTCCCCCTCACTGGAGTACTCAGACATCACCATCATCTTCAGGTCTCCTTGGGTGACCACCTCCTGCACATTGCCGAAAGATTCATAAAAATCGATTCGGTTCAGCCCGATCAGCAGCTGCCCGTCGCTGGCTGGCACGCCGCAGTGCTCTAGGCCCACGTTCCACTCGCCCTGAAACTGTATAGGAATCACGCTCTGCACCTGCGCCACTGGACTGCTATTCCCTGGCGCTGCGGCCAGAGCTGGCTGGGGGATGACGGGGTCTTCAGCCACCACGGTTTCCTCTGAGGTACTGCTAGTACCAGTGTCAGAAGGCGGCTCGGAAACATCGGCAGCAGCACAGCTAATCACGAGAGGCACTAGGCTCAGACAGGCGATCGCTGTCTTATTTTGCTTCGACCAGACATGAATTAAGAGATTTCGCATTTGTGTAATGGTGCAATGTTATGTAGAAGATCGCGACTGGTGACTAATACGAGCCACCCACTGATGCTCGACTCCATCGAGTGGACAAAAATGAAAGCGGGTCTCAAGGTCTCTGGCGGCAAATGTTTGCTCAATTCCACAGCAACTCCCAAGCCTGATCTTACCTTATCCATCTCAAATGATGTTTTCAAGAATTAAAATAGGGCGGCTCCAGCTTCGGCTACGGCATGGTCTTGCTCTCCCGACCCCCCACCTCACAAGGGTAGGTTTTTAATATTTCGGTCAATAAGAGACAAGGAGGACAAGGAGGGAAAGTAGACATATGTTGATGTTTCACGAAAAACTGGGATGAATGTTGCATCTGGGATTTTTAAGAACCGAACAATAATTTATACGGTTTTCCTCATGAGTCTTCTTGTCTACTTTTTGGCCCTGCTGATGGCCTTTAACTCTGGCATAGGAAACGGGATGGCTTTCTCTAGATCACAGTTTTTTAAGTAACAAAGTGATCGCCTACTCTAAATGACTGATAGGCCCAAGGTGCATCTCCCTTGGGTTTGATGTTTTTCATGGATTTTAAGGGTTGTAAATCTATACATACCGTATTTGCTAAGTGAGATTCGTCGGCTCAACG
>JAAHGR010001307.1 GCA_010672425.1 Symploca sp. SIO2E6 | reverse complement strand
TGCTTAGCCTACGCAATGGCATGTCATGGTTTCGGGCTTGGTACTACTCTTAGAGATGAAGATGTTAGTTTTATGGTGGAGAAAGCCCATAAGCTACGGGAGAAAAACTACACAGAGATAAACTTCAGCTCTTCAAGTGAGCAAGAGATTGATCTGCTGGCTGGAGCAATTCTTAGAGAAATGGAAGACAAGGTAGTTTAAAGTTCAATATATGCTTTGCTCCTCATTAGATGTCTTTACCTTGCGTGGCTTATCCAAAAATGGAGTTGCGATCGCAGGCAAGTCGCAGATTAGGTTAAAATTTCCGATGGAGAAGCGATCGCGAATGCTACCTTTATCTAGCCGAAGTTAGGCTCTAAGGTAAATTCCCTTTGTGTCCTTTGTGACGAAAGTGGTTATTTCTTCATTGAGTGGTTTATCCAAAAATGGAGTTGCGATCGCGGCTAAGTCAAAGATTAGGTTAAAATTTCCTATAGGGGAGCGATCGCCAGAGGGGTTCGAGCTTATCCAAGCAGTATTGCCGTCTCATCGGTATCACCGGGGCGGGTTTACAATATTGATTGGTTAATGTCCTTACCGGATTGGTGAACCCGCCCCTACAGGATGATATTTTATCAATATTGAGATTTTCAACATCAGAAAATTTGCATTGATGACTAACTTCACCCTTATATACTTTGCTCTGAGTTAGATGTCTTTACCCTGCATGGCTTATCCACAAATGGAGTCGTGATCGCGGCTAAGTCACAGATTAGGTTAAAATTTCCTATAGGGGAGCGATCGCGAGTATGACCTGTGTCTAGAATAAGTTACGATCTATATGTATTCGAGTTAAGAGCATCAATCTATGAATCTTGTCTTAGAGCGTGAGACACCACCTCTATATGAAGATCAAACGGGAGCAATCCGTGTAGGGAACTCCAGAGTTTTACTAGAGACTGTCATTAGAACCTTTCAAGATGGAGCCTCTCCTGAGACTATTGTTCATCGGTACTCAACCCTTTCCTTATCGGATGTCTACAACACAATTGGTTATTATCTGCGACATCAAGATGCTGTGGAAATGTACTTGAGTCAGAGAGAGCAGTTGGCTGAATCTGTACAGCAACGTTTATCCAGTATTCAGCCGGATCTGAGTCTTATTCGTTCACGTTTATTATCTCGACAGAATTTGCAGCAATAGATATGTTGAGCTTCTTAAGCGATGAAAACTTTAATGGTGACATAGTTCGGGGATTATTTTTACAACAACCTAATCTTGATATAGTACGAGTTCAGGATGTAAGTCTACAAGAAGTAGATGATCCTA
>JAAHGR010001306.1 GCA_010672425.1 Symploca sp. SIO2E6 | reverse complement strand
TCTCCGGACCCGCTCAAAATCTAGCACCCACGTTCACGAGCCGCAAAATCTCGGAACGTCGAAATCAGACTTTATCCTTGACCGTTCGGTTTAACTAAGAAACATCCAAACCATGAAGCCCGGACCGGAGAAGCAATTTGATCCCGACACTGCCCTTGAACAGGCAATCGAGGTCTTTTTGTCGCGAGGATACGAGGCTGCCTCGCTGAACGAGCTCACCACAGCAATGGGCATCGGCAAGAAGAGCCTTTATGATACTTTTGGAAATAAACGCTCTCTCTTCCTGAAATCACTGGCACACTACAACCAGCAGTCGAATTCAAGAATCCGAGCGATTCTCTTCGACGACTCGGGCCCATCCATCGTCCATAACATCAACACGCTCTTTGCAAAATGGCTGGAGAGTCACAGCAAAGACGGGAGCAAGGGCTGCTTAATCGGGACGAGTATTGCTGATTTCGATACCTCGGACGAGGAAGTGGCTTCGGCACTCAGAAGAAGTCTTGAACAGGTAGAGGATGTTCTGACGGAAGCCGTCGCCAAGGCTGACGCTAATGGGGAACTCAATTTAAAGACCACTCCGCGAAACATCGCTCGCACCCTCCTCTGCCTCAGTCAAGGCGTGGCCCTGCTCGGACGCGTGATGACTTCTGGCGACATCCTCGAGAGCGCTTTCAAGGTTGCTGAATCGGAGATCCTCAGCCCCGCCTAGTTTTTTTGTCCTAACTTTGACCTTTCATTCAATAATAAAACTGAAACACCAATAAGATGAAAATAGAAAACAAAGTAGCACTCGTAACCGGAGCCAATCGTGGCATCGGCAAATCAATCGTCGAAGCACTCATCGCAGCGGACGCTTCGAAGGTCTACGCTGCCGTGCGAAATCTGGAATCCGCGCAAGAGCTTATTGATGCTCACGGTTCGAAGGTCGTTCCACTGAAGACAGACTTGAGCGATCCCGCCACGATCACAGCAGCCGCAGCTACCGCCACCGACGTGGAAATCGTGATCAACAATGCAGGAGTATTGAAAAATGCCTCACCACTTGATGAGCACGCGATTGTGGCACTGAGCTTCGAGATCGACGTCAACGTCAATGGCTTGATTCGCGTCGCTCAGGCCTTCGCCCCCGCGCTCAAGCAAAACGGCGGCGGCGCGTTGGTTCAGTTGAATTCCGTGGCATCCATCAAGAACTTCGCGGACTTCGCGACCTACTCGGCCTCCAAGGCCGCCAGCTACTCGATCACGCAAGCGCTGCGCGACAAGCTAGCCGAGCAAGGCACAGCGGTCGTGAGCGTGCATCCCGGCCCCATCGC
>JAAHGR010001305.1 GCA_010672425.1 Symploca sp. SIO2E6 | reverse complement strand
TCAAAAAAAATACTGTAACTTAATTTCATTCTCATGCTTACCTGTCAATAAGCGCTTATCTTTTTGTAGATCAATGGGATGAAAAGCTTTATTCATCAAGGCTTCAGCCTGCTTGTCACCCCCTGAGGCTTATTATACCAAATCCGGTTTAGATACCCCCGTTTTGAAGAAACCGCGAAACTTGCTCTGAGACGTTGCAGGCAACGTCTCTACAGGGTGGGATATAAAGGGTTTGTGTATACCGGATTTGGTATTACTTATTACTTATTACTCTTGCTGAAAATAGAAATGGCAACAGGATGGTCGAATCCTTTGATATGACTAGTTTCTAACTTCTTTTTAGGCAATGAAAACTCTTCTTCCTCCTGCCTCCTGCCTCCTGCCTCCTGCCTTCTAACGCTTATTACTTATTACTTATTACTCATTCTCAATTCCCTGCAATATGAATTACAATCTCACGATAGTGACTGCGCTTACGATGCTCCCAAAGGTAAATTCCTTGCCAGATTCCTAATAACAATCTTCCCTTGTCAATAGGAATTTGTTCTGAGGTCTTAGTGAGAGCAGTACGGATGTGAGCTGGCATATCATCAGGACCTTCGGTACTGTGAATGTAGCTTTTGCCATCTTCTGGTACTAATTTGGCAAAAAAGTTAGCTAAATCTGCGAGCACATCTGGATCAGCATTTTCTTGAATCAACAGGCTAGCAGAAGTGTGGCGTAAGAATATTGTACAGAGCCCTGTTTTGATTCCAGACTCAGTTACTACAGCTTGTACTTTTGAGGTGATTTTGGAGAAGGATTTCCCTGTGGTTTGAATTTTGAGTTGCTCTTGGTAATGAGTCATGGGAATTGTTGTTGGTTGTTGGTTGTTGGTTGTTGGTTGTTTGGGAATTGGGAATTGGGAATTGGGAATTGGGAATTTTTCCCTTTGTCTTCCTTGTCTTTATTACTCCTTGATTCTTTTTCATAAAGCATTTTGAATGCAAGAATTTTGAATTCCGCGTAGCGGTACTAGCCTAGCTGTTTTAGTTCGTCAGTTAGAGTTTCCGACTCTTCCTGGACAAGTTCTACTAATGGTTCCTTCTCTGGCTCTTTTGCCTCCTGTGTAGTCCCTAATGGCTCTGACTCATCAACAGGAGCATCTTCTGCAGTAGCAACCAATGGTTCCTCATCTAACTCATTCGTTTCCTGCTCAATCTCCAATAGCTCTAACTCATCAACAGGAGCATCTTCTGCAGTAGCAACCAATGGTTCCTCATCTAACTCATTCGTTTCCTGCTCAATCTCCAATAGCTCTAACTCATCAACAGGAG
>JAAHGR010001304.1 GCA_010672425.1 Symploca sp. SIO2E6 | reverse complement strand
AGAAAAACACTATTTCCCTCTGCATTCTGCCTCCTGCCTCGGAGCCTTGTTTCTCAATACTAATACTAAAAATCTTTACGAAAGTAGTGCGATCGCTTTCTCTTGTAGGGTTGGCAAAATCGATATCTTCGACAATTTTACTTTCTACTTGCCCATTGAGTGCCCACCAATCTCCATTAGACCCTAAGATTGAGGTGGGCATTGCGACCAAATCCTATCGCTGCTGTTGTAGATTGTTGACAATGCCCACCCTACCACTTTTCACTGAAACTGAGAAATTGTCTTTCTGAAAAACCTCATTGCCTCAACTGTGGAAGTCATCAGTACACATCGAGTTAACAAGTCCATGTCTAAATCTGGTAAAACTTCAGAGGTATAAATCCGTTGGTAACCGTCTTCTCTGAGATGATGTAAGGTAAATAAACCATCTTCCCAAAACCAGACTTCAGGTACACCCAACTCCTGATAGCGATTCAATTTGGAGAGATTACCACTGGTAAATACCACTTCGATCGATAAATCTGGGGTTTTCTTTAACTTGCCAATGGAGTAAGACTCATCAGCTTGTGCTGAAGCTACCCCTTCTTTCTCTTGGGTAAAGCTTCCTGTGGGGGTAAACTCAATTCCCTTTTCCTCAAAGTAGATAGCCAGCAGAATTCCGATAAAACGGCTGAAGGTTTCGTGGTCTTGAGAAACTGCCAAGATTTCTACTTCTCCTCTGTAGTAGAACAGCCGTATTCCTGGAGAATCGGCAAAACCCTGTTCTAGTAGTTTGAATTGTTGCCAACTTATCCGAGAGTGGGTAAGCCTTTGGTCTTTTGGTTTCGAGAGTGTCTGTATCATTTTTGCCGCTCTCTACTGTTTGTTTGTTGATCGGAAAATAATAATCAACACCCCAACAATTGTACCATGAGTAGTGCAGTCAGCGCAAGCTGATGCCATAAGCGATCGCTTGCTCTTGTAGTGTCAAAGTTGCTTACCTAAGCCGATTGTTTATGATACCAAAGATGAACTTAAGTTTTTCTTAACTATTCCATATTCTTGATTAAGATTAGAATAATTGCCCAAGTTGGCTCCAGAAAACCAATTGTTGACAATATCTACTACTTCGTCTATTGCCTCTACTGTAATGCGAGCAACCGCATTATCCCATTCCTGTTCATCCTGCCAGTCTTCTAAATCAATTGCGATTCCATAGCCATCTGTATCCAGCCAAATATGTCTTTCTGGGTAATTTCTGCTCTGAAAAGATAGAGTAGATAAACAGGCTTCAGCACGAGGGGTTTCATCTGCTGCTGGTATCTTCTTTCCAATTAA
>JAAHGR010001303.1 GCA_010672425.1 Symploca sp. SIO2E6 | reverse complement strand
GACTTAAACAGCGGGGGAGTGAAAACCACAATCAAAGAGAATTCTAGAGAACCAGTTACTACCCTCGCTTTCAGCCCTAATGGTCAGACTCTTGCCATAGGTGGTCATAAAAAGATCATTTTTTGGAACGTGGGGGCCAAAAAGGTGAGAGCCATCCTCCCCACCGGACATTCAGATCGTGTTAATTCCCTTGCCTTCAGCCCGGATGGTAAAATTATCATCACTGGTGGGAGTGATCACACTATCAAGTTGTGGAGGATGGAAAATCCCAGTCAGCCCTTACTCGCTCCCGTTGAGTTGTTTCATCGTTACCTTGCTCTCAATGAAGCTCTTAAGTCGGGTCAACGGGGTTTAAAATTGCTGATTAAGGCTCTAAAAGACCAATCCTGGCAAGTGAGAGAGATAGCTTATTTACTACTCAAAGAAAGGAGAGAGCCAAAGGTTAAACAGGCGTTAAAAGAATACGGAGTATCTTTTAATCAGCTAGCGTATTTACTAGAAAATCAGCAGTGGCTACAAGCTGATGCAGCCACGGAAGCTATCATGCTGAAGGTAGCAGATGGCTGTCTCAGTACAAAAGATATTGAAAATTTTCCCTGCCAATATTTACATATCATTGACCAGCTCTGGATGCGATACAGCAATAATCTCTACGGCTTTAGTGTACAGAAACGAATTTGGGAGGGCGTTCAACGTAGAGAGGGGAGATGGACTGACATAAATTGCCGTGATGTTTCTGAGCAGCAAGAACTAGGATTCCGTATCGGATGGTGGACAGTAAAGGATAAAGGACCAGACTATCATGGTGCTAATGATGAATACATGGACGAGTGCTATTACGAAGATAGGAAAGGATATTACCCACGAAAGATTAATAGGGGGCATTTTCTAATCGAGGCAATCAGCAAAAGGCTAGAAAAGTGCGGCTTTCTCATGGATTGAGGGAAGAATTGTTCTCACTCCTCTATAGTTGTAGTAGTGTGGCAAGCTTAAATAAAACTAGCGGTAAAGCGAGTTCACTTCAAGAGAAGTAAATTTTTGCTTCATCAGACTAATATCTCTCTGGTGGGAGAAATTAGAGTGTTTTACGAAGAGCCTGACGAAATTCGAGCATGGTATCGAGAGGTTCAGGATGTTGGACATAGTTGGCGAGGAGTTTCAAATCTAAGCCGGGAAGAAATTGGCTGCGATCACATTTTTCATACTGATCATCCTTGAGGTGATACACTGTGAACTGATTGTGCGAATCGTTGGCTAGAAACCAATCATATCAATGATTAGGAGGATTAGCCGCAAGGTAACTGAACCTTGACAACA
>JAAHGR010001302.1 GCA_010672425.1 Symploca sp. SIO2E6 | reverse complement strand
TAAAAATGCTGGCGGAACAAGAAGAATAGGTGGTAGGTGTTAGGTGTTAGGTGGTAGGTAGGTTTACAGCGAATTTCCAATTAGGATAAACGATGCCCAATAATAAGGGTGAGAAAACTGGGATCTGGCATTCCTCTCGTAGAGTGGCTTACCCGGAGATTCTACCTCAATGGCTGCCCGTTCCTCGTCCGTTGTTGCTGCTACTTCGCTTTGCAAAAGTTGTAACTGTGCTTGGCGTAAGGCTTCAGCTTTGGTAATTGGTTTAGTTCCTGTGGCAAGGTTATTGTAGAATTGCTGCATCAGCAAGCTGGTACTAGCATCATGAACTTGCCAGAGAGAGGCAAGGACAGATTCGGCACCTCTGGCTAAAAAATAGTGACTAATGCCAGCAATCTCTACCCCATCTTGTCCTGGTTCACCTAAAGCCGTTTCACAAGCACTCAACACGACTAAATGGACATCGGTTAAATCATTCAAATTCTCAATTTCTGGAATAGCTAACTTTTCACCAGTCCCCAATAACAAATAGGAGTCATCAAAACTCCCTGGCACGAATTCACCGTGGGTAGCAACGTGTAGAATCTGGCGACCATACAGATTATTCTGTATCGCATCCAGATTAAAATCCTGATTGAGAAATTCTAGTCCTGGGTACACCCCTTTGGGGTCTTGACTATCCTGTTGTACAATAGCATCAATTTCTTCAGGAACGTTTGTTAGGGGATTGAAGCCTGAAACTGCTTCTGATAGACCTAACGCCAACACAGAAACGGCTTGGGGTTGACTTGGTAGGCGTTCGGTAGTATTGGTGGTATCGGCGGAGACAATCCTGGAGACAGTATAGTTCTCAATCAGATATTGCTGACCATCAAATAGTACACTCATAGGAATATAGCGTGTTACCCGGTCTAAAGCAAAGATTAAGTGCTCAATAGGAATATCTGAGTTGCCTTGAAGTTCCGCTTCCAGGGGTTGAATCAGCCAACTATAGAGTTGTTGACTGGTTTTTTGGATTTCACTCACAGAAGAGTTGGGGGTGGCTAACAGTTGGCGCAACCGTAACACCGTTTCTCCCAACTGCTGCTGTCCCACCTCCACTTCAAACTTTTTCACTACGCCCCCTTCCGATGCTATCATTAACCACAGCTTATCTGCGAGAACAAAAGGATAAATGAGTACTGTCCCTGGTTGAGCTTTGATAATTTCCTGGGCTTTGCGGTTAAAATCATTGCGGGGATTGAGGAAATTACGGTCTTTAGTTGGGCCAGCGGGAAATTCAGCTTCGAGAGTCCGCATCGCTTGATTGAATTCCTCGGTTAACACCA
>JAAHGR010001301.1 GCA_010672425.1 Symploca sp. SIO2E6 | reverse complement strand
GTTAGTAATTTCACGCAAGTATTTAGTTAGAATCAGACTAGTACCACTCTCATCAGAACGCACTACCACTTGAATCTCTATATTGGGCAGGCGGGGACTAACTTGACTCCAGTTACTAATTTCCCCCGTGAAGATTTTCGCTAGTTTCTCACGGGAAATTTTAACATCATTAGTGACATTTTGCAAATTGTAAACAATAGCAACTGAGCTTCCAGCTGTTGGTATCATCAACAAACCTTCTTCCATTTGATTCCTTTCGATCGGAGTAGGAATCAAGGTACTAGAGCCAACATTAATCAACTCATTGACAAACAATCTGATACCGCCACCACTACCAACAGAAGTATAATTAAAATCTACTCCTGTTTCCTGATCATATTCTGTCTGGTAACGCTGATAGAGGATTTGGGGAAAGGAAGCACCAGCACCTTTGATGAGCGTACTGGGATCATCTTGCTCCCTTCCTATCACGTCATTACTGGTGCAACTTCCGGATGTTCCTCTTTCAATTGCTGGCCTTTCAATTCCTTGAGCATCAGCACTATTGCTCCCAACAGCAAAAGTCGTCGCCATAACTGTAGCGGCAATAATTTGCTTGCAGGGGTTTTTCCAAAAGGTTGCCATAAGCCTATTATTATGCAAAACTTGTTTAATTTTGATGAATCGTTAAGGTTCTGCCATCAGCTTTAATTTCAAACCAAAATTCATCAGTAACTATTTCATAGACAAACTCCCCTAGACGAGTACTCCGCCAAGTGCTCTCAATCTGAGCTCCTGGTGCCCAGCGATTTAGAGCTTTATAAACTGGTTCAGGAACGGCACTGCGTTCTACTTCTTCATCAACTTCAATGATGTTTCCTTCGGGAGTGACATCAACTACAAAGGGAAATCCTTGTTGATTTTGACCCGCTAGTTCGTAAACCAAAGAGCCATCTGGTTGCAGTTCGACATTAGCCTTATCAGGTACTGCACCTGCAACAGCAGTAGCCGAGGCGAGAGCCGGATTTGGTACTTCCGATAGAGAGATATCTCTTTCTATTCCGCCTAAAGTTTGAGCTATCAATAAACTCTGTGTATCTGCAACCGACTGAGCTTTGGCCTCAGCCAGATAGAAAGAGCAAGAAAAAATAGCAATTCCTATAGTTGTTAAAAGTCGTTTCCCAGGGGTCGTCAAGAAAACCATATTGCTCTAAAGCCAGAAGTTTTGAAATTTATGTAGGGATGATAGCTTATCCTTGCTTATCTGACAAGGAATGGGGAATGGGGAATTGGGAATTGGGAATTGGGAATGGGAAGATGGGGAGATGGGGGGATGGGGAGATGGGGGGATGGGGAGA
>JAAHGR010001300.1 GCA_010672425.1 Symploca sp. SIO2E6 | reverse complement strand
TTATCCCCTGCGCATCCACGATACCTATGCCCTTGACTTAACCTTACGTTACCGAGAAACTGTAGATCTCATTAAACTAAGTCAACTCAATCCCACTAACCACATCCAAGCATCCCTAGGACAAACCCTAATACTATTTGCCAAACCCGTCAACAGCAACCCAGTTTCTCCTAGGGATAACAAGGAATGTTCCGAATTTGACCCCAAGGAACCGGGTTTCTCCAACTATCCAGACTTAGCTAATCACTGTGTTACCGCTTTATTCCCAGATACAGCAGAATATCTCCCACTAACAGCCAAGGGTCAACTCTTCGGTAGTCCGATTTTTGAATATGATAACCACAAACAGAAACCCAGGGAACGGCTTCACATTTTAGTTTGGTTCAACTCTCATCCCCAAACCTTGAGCAAAAGCGTCGATGCTTACCACTCCCTACTCAACTTACTCTGTTGTCGCAGTAAAATCATCTACGCCTATGACCAATCCTGCCGTTGTAATGAGGCAGCTAGGGATATATCTAGTCAAATAGAACAAAAAGTTGAGCAATTAATCCAACCTCCAGAAAAAACCCTAGAGGAACTCGAAGAGTGGCTCAAGCTGATACCCCAACAGGCATTTCACTACGCCAAATACCTCCGGGATATGGAAGACCATAGCACTGCTATTACCACTAATATCCTCAATTATACTTCCCAGTTAGAGAAAATTCAAGCCCTAAGCCTACCCGACGACAATCTCCTATTCCTCCAAAACTTCCTCAACTACAACTGCCAACAATGGCAAAAGCAAATTGAAGTAGACCTCAACTACCTTAAGCCAAGTCAAAACCTATTTGAACAGATGACCGCCACCATTCGCGGTATCATCGAAATTAAGCAAACCCAAAGCGATCGCGAATTACAAAAAACCCTACAAGCCAACGAAGCTGCCACCAAAAATTTAGAATTAGTGATTGCTACAGTAGGTATCGGTTTAGCCATCAGCGGTATTTCCTCCCAAGTCGCCTCCAATCCTACCCAAAAAATCTCACCCCATTGTCCAAAAACTAATCTTCCCCATCAAGAAATTCATCTCTCCAACTATGTCATCTGTAGTTTACTCGATATGAGCCTTCATATCTTCATCGCCGCTATCTTCGCAATTACTCTGGGCCTTTTCGTCTGGAGAAGGCAAAAACAGGGGAATTGAGAATTGTTAAATTGTTAAATTGTTAAATTGTTAAAATGAAGTACACTCTTCCAAAAGTCCCCGTGGAACTAAAAGCGCAGCATCCTCTGGCTTCCCCCTTATTAAGGGGGACGGGAGGGGGATCCTAAGGGGGACGGGAGGGGGATTAA
>JAAHGR010000130.1:5435-14204 GCA_010672425.1 Symploca sp. SIO2E6 | reverse complement strand
AAAAAATTAGGTGTTAGGTCGTAGGTGGTAGTAGCGTGACACACTTAAAATGAGTAATGAGTAATGAGTAATGAGTAATGAGTAATTAGTAATGAGTAATGAGTAATGAGTGATGAGTAATGAGTAATGAGTGATGAGTAGATATAGATTTTTTTCCCCATCCCCCCATCCCCCCATCTCCCCATCTCCCCATCTCCCCATCTCCCCATCCCCCCATCTCCCCATGTCAGGTGCGGCTGAAAGCCCTTAATATAGGAGTAAATGCTAAACTTGATTTTTGTGAACTATACAATCAAGTCAAGTTGTTGAGCAAGTTGTCAGCATTCATCAAGAGGAGAGACAAGCACGCATGGGCAAAGTAGTTGGCATTGACCTAGGTACAACAAACTCCGTGGTGGCGGTCATGGAGGGTGGCAAGCCAGTGGTAATTGCCAATGCAGAAGGAATGCGGACTACACCTTCGGTGGTTGGCTTCAGTAAAGATGGGGAACAGGTTGTCGGACAAATGGCACGCCGCCAAGCAGTGCTCAATCCTCAGAATACTTTCTCTGGGGTGAAGCGATTTATGGGGCGGAAATATGCCGAAGCGACTCCAGAGTCTAAACTTATATCCTATACAATTCGCCGTGATGAAGAGGGCAATCTCAGGATTAGGTGTCCCCGTTTGAGGAAGGAATTTGCCCCAGAAGAGATCTCGGCAATGATACTACGGAAGTTGGCTCAAGAAGCGAGTCGCTACCTGGGAGAAGAAGTAACAGGAGCAGTGATTACGGTTCCTGCCTACTTCAATGATTCTCAACGGCAGGCAACGCGAGATGCAGGACGAATTGCTGGTTTAGAAGTATTGCGAATTCTTAATGAGCCAACAGCGGCATCCTTAGCTTATGGGTTAGAACAACAACGTAGTCAGACGATTTTGGTATTTGATTTGGGTGGAGGCACATTTGATGTCTCTATTCTAGAAGTTGGGGATGGGGTGTTCGAGGTGAAAGCCACTAGTGGTGATACTCAACTAGGAGGCAATGATTTTGATCAGAAAATTGTTAACTGGTTAGCAGAGCAATTCTTAGAAACGGAAGGGGTGGATCTCCGACGCGATCGCCAAGCACTGCAACGTTTGACAGAAGCAGCGGAAAAAGCCAAAATCGAGCTTTCCGGGGTCAGTGTCACAGACATCAATCTGCCCTTCATTACAGCAACAGAAGATGGTCCGAAGCACCTGGAAACTCGGCTGACTCGTCCCCAGTTTGAGGGTTTATCTGGCGATTTGATTAACCGTTTGCGCCGACCCCTGAAACGAGCGATCAACGATGCGGGTATCAGCCCAGTACAAATCGATGAAGTAGTTTTAGTCGGTGGCTCCACCCGTATTCCCATAGTACAACAGTTAATACGAAGTTTGATTGATCGAGAGCCAAATCAGAATGTTAATCCCGATGAAGTAGTGGCAGTAGGAGCAGCAATTCAAGCAGGAATTCTGAGCAGTGAAGTTAAGGATATCCTGTTATTAGATGTGACTCCTTTATCTTTTGGTCTCGAAACCATCGGTGGTGTGATGAAAAAGCTGATTCCCCGCAATACCACCATACCAGTCAGACGTTCGGATATTTTCTCCACTTCCCAAAATAATCAGACTCTAGTAGAAGTTCATATTCTACAGGGGGAACGAGAAATGGCAGCAGATAATAAGTCCCTAGGTCGGTTCAAGCTTACTGGTATTCCTCCAGCACCAAGAGGAGTTCCCCAAGTGCAAGTATCTTTCGATATAGATGCCAATGGTATTTTACAAGTAATGGCCGTAGATAAAACTACCGGTCGAGAACAGCGGGTAACAATTCAAGGAGCCTCTAATCTGAGTGAGTCCCAAGTCAATCAAATGCTCCGAGAAGCAGAGCAATATTCCCAGCTGGATCGGGAACGCCGAGAACGAGTCGAGAAGCGCAACCGTTCTGAAACTCTGGCTAATGAAGCACAACGACAGCTAAGAGAAGTAGCACTAGATTTCGGTACCCAGTTTGCTAATATCCATCGACGGCGGATCGAAGCCTTAGCCGAAGAACTGCGGGACGCGATCGCTCGTGATGATGATCGTGCCATCGATCAGGCCGAATCTGACCTACAAGATGCCCTCTATGAACTCAAGCGAGAGATACGTTTACAATACTCACAAGAGGAAGATGATGATTTCTTTACCTCGATTCGTCGCACTTTTACAGGAGAGAGTGAAAGGGATTTGTATCGTGAACGGGAGAGTCGCCGTGATTCCTATAGCGTCGGTTCTGGTCAATATGGTAGTCGGGAACAATGGCGCAATGCTCCCCTAGAAAATGATTGGGATGAAGATGACGATGATTGGTTCTAAATTTGTTGTTTGTTGTTTGTTGTTTGTCGTTTGTTGTTTGTTGTTTGTTGTTTGTCGTTTGTTGTTTGTCGTTGGTCGTTTGTCCTTCGTTCTTTGTTCCAACAACCAATAACTAATAACCAACAACCAATAACCAATAACCAACAACCAATAACCAATAACTAATAACCAATAACCAACAACCAACAACCAACAACCAATAACCAATAACCAATAACTAACTTTTATGGAAAACTTTCGGGACTACTATGAAATTTTAGGCGTATCTCCAGAGGCTTCAGGTGAGGAGATCAAGAAGGTATTTCGGCGTCTGGCTCGGCGGTATCACCCGGATTTGAATCCCGGTGATAAGGCAGCAGAAGAAAAGTTTAAAGATATTGGAGAAGCCTATGAAATACTTTCCGATCCCAATAAGCGATCGCAATATGACCAGTATAGCCGGTTCTGGAAGAAAAAGTTCAACAAAAAGCAATCAAAATCCTCTACTGTTAGAGCTTCAGGCAATCGTAATGGCACGAGTCGTAGCTCCACTCAAGATGTAGATTTCAGTCAATTTGGGGACTTTAATAGCTTTGTTGAGCAACTGTTAAATCGAGGTACCGTAGGCAGAACCACATCCACAGTTCCTGGACGTTCTAGTACTCGGGTGAATCCCTCTACTACCATTCGACCAGGAACTACGAGAACAGCATACACCGTTAATACTCGTGATAGCGCCGAGTCTCGGAACCAGGTCCAGCGCCGCAAAGATATTGAAGCCAGACTAACTTTACCTTTGGAAAAAGCCTATGAAGGAGGAAGGGAACGAATTCGCCTCGAAGATGGTCGTTCTTTGGAAGTAGAATTACCTGCTGGTATGGTAACAGGTCAGCGGATACGGCTCAAAGGTCAGGGAATTGCCGGTGGAAACCTCTTCTTAAAAATTACAGTAGCTCCCCATCCCTTCTTTTACATAGAAGGTTCAGATATTTTTTGTCAATTACCAGTAACTCCTGCTGAAGCAGTGTTGGGAGGACAGATAGAAGTACCAACCTTAGATGGTAGAGTGAAAATGACTGTTCCTGGTGGTCTGAGATCAGGTCAAAGATTGCGCCTTGCAAGAAAAGGCTACCCTGATCATGGAGGTAGAGGGGATCAATTAGTAGAAATTCAAATTATTGTCTCCCAAAATCCTGCTCCGGAAGTACGAGAACTGTACGAAAAGCTGCGGAAAATTGAGAATTTTAATCCTCGCAAAGATTTGCCAGTTTAAGTTCAAAGTTCAAAGTTCAAAGTTCAAAGTTCAAAAAAATTGAGGTCGAACGTCTTCCCAATTCCCAATTCCCAATTCCCAATTCCCAATTCCCAATTCCCAATTCCCAATTCCCAATTCCCAATTCCCAATTCCCAATTCCCAATTCCCAATTCCCTATTATATCGAAAATAAAAAATATTATTAAGAAAGTTGCTCGAAACGATACTGAGTAAAATATGATGACCAATTTCACCCACTTAAAAACATCTGTTTGCATTTTAGGTTGCGGACCTTCTGGGATTGTCCTCGGTAATATTATGCTAAACAATGGGATAGATTGCATCATCCTTGACAAGTATAATCGGGAGGAAATCTATGCTAGAGGAAGAGCCGGAGTCATTGAAATTACAACAGTTCAACAGCTCAAGAAACATCACCTGGCAGAGCCGATTTTGAACAATGCTTATACTCACGGTACTTGTGAGTTTCGCTCTCCCGAAAAAAGCATAACCTTTGAATATGCCTCCTTGACAGGAGGAGATGTTCATTATGTTTATCCTCAAAGCGATCTCAATGACGATCTGATTTCAATGTATCTGGAGCGTGGCGGAAAATTATTGTTTCATCACGAAGGAAAAAAGATTGTTCAAAATGATGACAATGTGGAAATAAAATGTGACGATATAGATGCTGAAAAACCTGTAACAATTCAAGCGGATTTTGTTGCCGGATGTGATGGCTATCACGGCATTGCCCGTCAGTCTATTCCCCCTGAAGCCGTAGAAACTTACACCAAAGAATACAACTATTGCTGGTTAGCCATTTTAGCCTACGCTCCCCCTTCGGCCCAGCATCCTCTTTATGGCGTACATCCCGATGGTTTTTCGGGTCATATGCTTCGGAATAGCAAGATTTCCCGTTACTACCTGCAAATTTCTAACAACGATACTTTAGAAGACTGGTCGGACGATCGCATCTGGGCAAATTTACGCAAGCGACTTGCTAAGAAAGGATGGAAATTAAATGAAGGAGAAATCTTTCAAAAGCGAACGATGGAGTTGCGAAATTATGTGATGGAACCCATGAGGTATCGGCGGTTATTCATGGCAGGTGATGCCGCTCATATTATTACCCCAATGGGGGGAAAAGGGTTAAATCTAGCGGTTCAAGATGCCGTAGTTTTAGCCGAAACCTTGATTCGCTACTACCAGGAAAACCCAGATAGTTCTTATCTTGATCGCTATTCTCAAATTCGCTTACCCTACATCTGGCGGGCGCAAGCATTCTCTTACAGTATGTTAACCATGCTTCATGCACCAGAAGGAGAAGATTTAGAAGATGTACGGTTCCGACTCAAGTTAAGTCAATCCAAACTGGAACAACTGGCAACTGCATCAGCTTTTGCCAAAGATTTTGCACGAAACTATGTGGGTATCGTTTAATTGTTTAATTTTTACCATAGGAGACAAAAAATGCAAAAACTCAGTAAAAATACAGAAAAGTTTGACGCAATTGTCATCGGTAGCGGACCGGCTGGAGCAACTTCTGCCTACACCCTCGCATCCCAAGGATACTCAGTTCTTTTATTGGAAAAGGTCGAGTTTCCCCGATTTCATATTGGCGAATCGATGGTGCCGTATATCGTTGAAATTTTCGAGAAAATAGGTATTCTTGATCGGCTAGAGTCCGAAGGATTTGTCCGGAAGCTAGGCGTAGACATTTCCTTATCTAGTGGCGAACTGGGTCGAGCAAATTTTGCAGATTTAGCCGCAGGACAAAAGCCTTATGCGTTCAATCTGGAGCGCTGCCGTTTTGACAAAATTCTCTTGGAAAACGCTGAGGAAGCCGGGGTGCGCTTATTGCAACGAGCGGAAGTCAAAGATTTAATCTTGGATGGAGACCGCATCGTTGGCGTAGAGTACAAGTATCAGCAGCAAAACTATCAAGCCATGTCCCCCTTTGTGATAGATGCTAGTGGTCGTGCCGGTATAGTTGCCAAACATTTCAAATTGCGGAAAATGAATCCTAAATTGAGAAATGTGGCAATTTTTCAACAATTTGATAACGCCAGCGAAGAAAACAATCCGGCGATAGAAGGAGATTTAATTGTTGGGTTTCATCCCGACGGTTGGATGTGGCAAATTCCCCTTGACGACAAAACGATTAGTGTGGGAGCTGTGGTGCCCCAAACAACATTCAAGACAGGCAGTCCCCAGGAAATATTTGATGCCCATCTGAGCCGTCTGCCGCGCCTGAAGGCTCGCGTGCAAGGGGCGACTCCAGTGTTTGAGAAGCTGAAAACCGAGTTAGATTTTTGCTATCACTCGGAGCGATTTGCCGGATTGGGATATTTTCTGGTGGGAGATGCTGCCTGCTTTGTCGATCCTCAATTTTCCGGAGGAGTTTATCTGGGAATGCTCAGTGGCATGAAGGCAGCAGAGGCAATCGCTGACATTTTCCAAGGCAAAGACGAGCAAAAAGCTTTCATCGACTATGAAAATTTTTGCAAGACTGGGTACGACTCCTATTACCGACTGATATACGCCTTTTACTCTTGCGAAAATTATAACGTCCTTAAGCTATTTCAGTCATTTCCAGGTGGATATAAATTCATGTTGCAAACCATGTGCGGCGATTTATGGGGGGAACCCGACCAACCTGTATTAAGCTACCTACGTTCTCAAGAGCAATGGGCGACATTCGAGGAGCCTTTTGAGACGGTTTATGGTTGCCCGGTGTATCCGAATGCTGGTTATAAAGTGGCAGATGAAGCAGCCGATAGCCTTTGTTAATTAAGCCAATGAGGCACAAAGAATAAAATTGTCATTCCCGCGATCGCGGAAATCCACTTTTCGCTGCCAAAATCATCAAAAAATCAGGATTCAATAAATGTTAGATTGCATCGTAATTGGAGCAGGCCCTGGCGGTCTAGTCACCACCAAAGAATTACTCGAACAAGGACTCAGCGAGGTCGTTTGTTTGGAGCAAAAAGGAAATATCGGAGGGGTTTTTACCAATACCTACGACAGTTTAGTGCTAACTTCTTCTTGTACTTTTAGTATGTTTTCCGACTTCTGGATGGGTGATGGCAACCAGCACAATTTTTGGACTAAAGACGAAGTGGTTGACTATTGGAAGAGGTATGCAAAACATTTTGGCGTGTTGAATAAAATTCGGTTCAACGCCAAAGTTGTTGCGATGACTGAACGCGACAATGAAGGGTGGCAAGTTCAACTGGCATCTGGAGAGACTTTGCTCTCAAAACGAGTGGCTATTGCGATCGGCAACAACAGTACCCCAAAATATCCTAATTGGAAAGACTCATTAACTGAGGTGGAGTTTTCCCATTCCCAAGACTATCGTAACGCCAATAACTTTGTCGGCAAAAATGTCTTGGTCGTTGGTGCAGGTGAGTCAGGTGCAGACATCGCCCTAGAAATATCTCGCGTTGCCAAAAATTGTTGGATTAGCCTTCGTACTTCAGCCGGGTGGATAGTCCCTCGGAAGAGAGGCGAACGTGCTGCTGATATTGCTACCCATCGTGGTTTATACGGGCTCCACAGGGAATATGGAGCTGCTTTGAGCGAACTTCTCTTTCAAGCAGAGTTGAGCAAAAACGATCCAGTTAATGAAACTGCCGCACGGCTCAACCAGAAAATTACCTCTAAAAAAGGAGTCTGGGGGATTTATGGAACTAAAAATTTCTCACTACCCAAGGCAGTCGCGCATCATAGATGTAAAGTCGTTGGCGACATCATCGGGGTAGAAGATGGCGGCAGGACATTGATTGCTGCCAGTGGAGAAACCTTGCAAAACGTCGATGCGGTAGTATTTGCCACCGGCTACAAAAACTATGTGTCTTTCCTCCCCGACGAACTGAAGGAAACAGACCCCCGGAATCTGTACAAACATATGTTTCATTCCCAGTATCGGGACAAAATAGTTTGGATTGGCTCGGCGCGTCCAGGTTTCGGTAGTCAGTTTCCGATTATGGAAATGCAAGCGCGACTTTTTGCCTTAATTTGCACTGGGGAAAAAACTCTTCCTGCTCCCGAGCAAATGGAGGGGGTGGCATCGATGGATCGAGAAAAGTTTTTACAACAGTTTGAAGATTATGCAGCTCGCATCCGCAGTTTGGTTGATTATCATATTTACATGGATGACCTGGCCGATATAATTGGCTGCAAACCGCCATTGTGGAAATACTTTTTCTTACACCCTCACCTCTGGCTGCGTATGGTATATGGTGCCACCCAGGCAACTCAGTTTCGTTTACAAGGCCCCGGTCAAAAAGAAGCCTTGGCTCAAGAATTTATTGCGAAGTTACCCGTGAGTTCTTTTAATCACGTTGTCAAAGCTGGTTTAAAAGGTCGTCTGTTCTATGGCTTTAAGACTATTTTACTATAAAATTAGCTGCTTTAAAAGTGAGTGTCATCGTTTTATGACTTGAGTTTTGTACCAGGAACTACAGTTACTCATAGACAAACTTGAGTAATTATACTCAAATTCATTTGTACCATAATTTGCCGCTCTCAAATAGGACTGCTACATAATCTATTTTCAGTCCGTTTTAACGGACTTGGGCTATGAGCCTTGGATTTGAATCCAAGGTGGGTCACCGGATACAACCAGCCATCTATGTCTAAGCTTAAGTTAACACGAATGGTTACTAAACCTATCCCTAGGATATCTACAATTTCATTGTAGATGATATTGGGCGGGTTTTGCTCCCAATATTCGGGTCAAATGACTTAGATTACACTGGTGTCAAATTAAGGTAAAACCTTTATCCAGCCTGGATTTAAACTCCAGGCTCATAGCTCAAGTCGTCTAAAGACGACTTGTAATGATACAAATTAATGTCAGATTATTGGGACATAATAATCTATTTTCAGTCCGTTTTAACGGACTTGGGCTATGAGCCTTGGATTTGAATCCAAGGTGGGTCACCGGATACAACCAGCCATCTATGTCTAAGCTTAAGTTAACACGAATGGTTACTAAACCTATCCCTAGGATATCTACAATTTCATTGTAGATGATATTGGGCGGGTTTTGCTCCCAATATTCGGGTCAAATGACTTAGATTACACTGGTGTCAAATTAAGGTAAAACCTTTATCCAGCCTGGATTTAAACTCCAGGCTCATAGCTCAAGTCGTCTAAAGACGACT
>JAAHGR010000130.1:0-5335 GCA_010672425.1 Symploca sp. SIO2E6 | reverse complement strand
GGGCGGGTTTTGCTCCCAATATTCGGGTCAAATGACTTAGATTACACTGGTGTCAAATTAAGGTAAAACCTTTATCCAGCCTGGATTTAAACTCCAGGCTCATAGCTCAAGTCGTCTAAAGACGACTCGTAATGATACAAATTAATGTCAGATTATTGGGACATAATAATCTATGTTTAGTCCGTTTTAACGGACTTAATCTATGAGCCTTGGATTTAAATCCAAGGTGGGTCACCGGATACAACCAGCCAGCTATGTCTAAGCTTAAGTTAACACCAATGGTTACTAAATCTGCTCCTAGGATATCTACAATTTAATTGGGAATGATATTGGGCGGGTTTTGCTTCCAATATTCGGGTCAAATGGCTTAGATTATCCCTAAACCCGCCCCTACGAGTGGGTGGGGATGTTGGGGAATTGGGTAGCAATCTGGGAAAATGCGATCGCTGAGAACAAATCAACAATCAAAATATGGGTCATATGATTGTAGTGCTAGCGTCTCGTTCGCTAAAGGTGATATCCTCGCTCGCTAAAGGTGATACCAGAGAAGGCGATCGCATCCTTAGATGACTCTATATGTGCGCACATTTTCCCATTTTAAAATAAAACCAAACAATCTAAGGCCAAGTCAAACAATTGAAGATTGAAGATTGAATATTTTAGATTTACCCCATAAATAAATTTAGGGGCTTGAGGATTTGAAGATTGAATATCTTAGATTTATTCCATAAATAAATTTAGGGGCTTGTGACCGTTTTATCCTTCAATTCTTCAATTCTTTAATTCTTTAATCTCAAATTTCTCTGGTCAACAATCTCCCCACTGGCAGGATGCCAGTTCTACAATGAATATGTGATACTAAATGCCAATAATATTGCTAGATCTTTCCACTGGCAGGATGCCAGTTCCACAATGAATATGCCAGTTCCATAATGAAGATGTGAACATTATGCGATCGTTGCCTACTGACAACTCAACACAATCCTACCATCCTCTGTTGCAATCATACCTTGGGCTTCAACCACAGGATCGCCCAATCGCCAACTGGGGATTACCCGGTTCAGTCTAAGAAACCGGGTTTCTGGTGAGGAAAACGACGAAATATCAGCATTGTTACCAGAGAAACCCGGTTTCTGAATCCCCAGGGGTTGTACTCCCCTCAGGCGATACTGACTGCTGACTGACGCGGGGACGCAGGGACGCGGGGACGCAGAGATGCGGAGAAGTTTTTATTATGGGTAATTGTGCTGACATGATATAGTCCAGAGTTAGGTTCAGGGGAATCAAGAGTTGAGCTCCCTTGTGTCCCTAATCCCTTTTGCCTGTTGCCTGTTGCCTATTAAAAACAGCAACTAAACTAACTCCTCCTCCAACAGCTGTCAGTTGTCCAGTATGATCAATAATGTTAGCCGCCAACGTCAAGTTTTTTCCCGGTGCAACTGCCAAATTCCCTTGATTGACAATAATTCCTGGTTCAATGCTGCTCCCCCAGCTCCCTGGTTGATTAGCATATTAGGCGTGAAGATAAGACAAGGGAGGAAAGTAGACAAGTAGACAAGGAAAATTTTTTACGAGATTATTCAACCATTCTAGCTGTGCCACTCTAGTAGGCGATTGGCTACGCCACCACCTTAGGCGATCGCGAACCTTAACAGTGTAATCTTGAGAGAGATTTTGTCGAAATTTGGATTAATTATTGTGAAGCAAGCCCTAAAACAAACCTTACTGCTGCTGTTATGCCTAGCCTGCCTCTTCTACTCCCTACCAGCACAAGCAGCATCCCGAATTGACCCTCGACTGGAGCAACAAGTCTTACAAATTATCCGCGATAACCCGGAAGTAATTATAGAATCTGTCCAATTGTACCAACAGCGACAACAACAGGAGGTACAAAAGACACGCCAAGCCTTCTTGGAAACACTAAAAACCAATCCCAAGGCAGTAATTGGCTCCTCTCCCACCACTGGCTCAACCGAGTTAAAGACTGTACTAATCGAATTCTCCGACTTTCAGTGTCCCTTCTGCAGCCAAGCTCAGAAAACTCTCAAACCTTTAATCGCCAAGTATCAGGATCAACTGACCTTAGTCTACAAACATTTTCCCCTAATTTCCATTCACCCTCAAGCTCTACCTGCGGCTAAAGCTGCTTGGGCGGCTCATCAGCAGGGCAAATTCTGGCAGTATCATGATGCCCTATTTAGTCAACAAGCTCAACTAGGAGAGGAATTTTATCTCGACTTAGCCCAAACTCTAAACCTGGATTTAGAGTTATTTAACCGGGACAGAAATACTGCTGATACCGCTATTGAGCAGGATCTACAACTAGCTGAAAAATTACAGCTTTCCGGTACACCTTCCTTTCTTATCCACAGTGAAACTTTCTCTGGTTCGATACAGTTATCTGCGATAGAGAAAGTGTTGGCGAGTAATGAGTAATGAGTAATGAGTAATGAGTAATGAGTAATGAGTAATGAGTCTCCATTCCTCATTCCCAATTCCCAATTCTCAATTCCCAATTCCCAATTCCCAATTCCCAATTCTCAATTCTCAATTCCCTAACTGGGTTTCTTGGTAAAAATGCTAATTCTTGCAAGAAACCCAGTTTCTCGGAATACTCTCTCTGGCTCTTTAGCGGTACAATTGCTCACGAAGCGCTCGCAACATCTTACTGGTTCCTTGGGTAAAGGCATCCTGCACTAATCGGGGAATCATCTCTACCACATCTAAATCGGGAAAGGTGGGACTGATCCTCGATTCAACATAGCCAGACTGCTGCAAAACCAGAATCTTGAGCTGGTTATTGATAAATATCCAGACTTCTGGTGCTCTAATCGCTTCATAGACTTCGAGTGTAGTTTTAGAAGTGATATCCGCTTCAATTGCTAAATCTGGGGGAGGGTCGATTTCTAAATCGATACGTTGAAGCGACTTGACTCGTTTAGCGTTATTAATGTAAAAACAAGTATCCGGTTCAACTCCAGCCTGCTTGAGTTTCTTAAACGTCGTAGAACCAAAATCTTCCCAGTCTCGTCCCTGAGCATCCAAAATCGCCGTAACGATGTAACCAATGATACGATGAGGTCTTTCATGAGCTGGTAAAGGGGACATGAATTCTAAGATACCTTTACTATAATTAATCCGAGGAATACAGCGTTCCTCTCCGAGTTCCTGTAGGAGGGATTCGTATTGCTCCCAAGACACCTCTTTGATTAAAAGGTGACTTCCAGGAGAAAGATTCATGGTTTGGATGGGAATGGTGACTGGGGAAGCAACCATATTCAATTATCAGTTATGAGTGGACTATTGAGAAACAAGGGAATTGGAAATTGGGAATTGGAAATTGGGAATTGGGAATTGGGGATTGGGAATTGGGAATTGGGAATTGGAAATTGGGAATTGGGAATTGGGAATGGTTTTTTATTTGGATGTTCCTAATCTCTCCAATCTTCTCTTACTTTTATCTAACACATTCTGCTCTAAAATCCCAGCTTGGTCAGCTTCTAATAAAGCCTCCATCGCTGGGTAATAGGAATCTGGATTGAAAGCAATTAAGACCAAATCTACCCCAGCATTAATTGCTTTAACGGTAGCAGCGGCTAAACCAATTTTACTGCCAGAGACTGCTCGCATACAAAAATCATCGGTAATTAATACCCCATTATATTGCCAATTGTCCCTAATCATGTCCCTAATCACGGGTCGGGAAAAAGAAACTGGATGTTGCGGATCTACTGCCATTAATTTAGCATGTCCTAGCATTGTCAAAGCTGAAGAATTGTTCATCATTTTACGAAAAGGCACCCAATCATCCGCCATTAATTCCGCTAGGGGAGTAGCTAACTCCGCATCCTCAATATGGGTATCGGTGGCTACTCTTCCCAATCCAGGAAAATGTTTAATCGTACACCTTACTCCATATTCTGCTAAAGTTTGACAATACCACAAAGCTACCTGAGCAACTACTTCTGGATCTGAAGCAATGGCTCGTCGAGAGATTTGAGAAAATTTATCTTGGGGATTAATGACTCCCTTATTCAAGTCCACTACTGGGGCAAAATTCAGATTGACACCAATTGCTGCTAATTCCTGACCATGAATCCTCGCATATTCAATTACCGCATCCTTACTCTGTTGGATTGGTTGCTCCTCGGCAATAATTGTTGCTAGGGGAGGTAACTTAGTTAAAGGAGGCGAGAGGCGAGAGACGATGCCTCCTTCTTGATCTACCGCAATCCACAAAGGGTCTAAACCTTGATCCTGGCGAATGGCTTGTAAGGTACTAATTCTTTGTTGAATATCGGCTTTACTGTGATACTTAATATTTCGTGCCGTAATAAATACTCCCGCGATCGCTTTGTGATCGACTAATTGTTTTAACCTCTCAAAATCTCGATAACCGACAATAAAATGAGCCCCTAATTTTTCTAATCTCTGAGCATCTGTGTTAAAAATATGTTGTAGACTCAGGTGAAATTTGACTTCGGATACTAGGATAGTGGAAAACCCGGCAAAGGACAAGATTAAGACCAAGAAACTCAGTATTTTCAGCAAAGAACGGTGTTTCCTAATACCAATTATTGCTGAAACAATCAAACTCAAACTCAGTCCTAGCAACAGCCAAAATAACCAAAACTTGACATAGCCAAAAAAAGGCGATCGCCAATAATTAGCTAAGAGCAAAATTACTACAGCCAGCAGCAATTGCCCAACATTCCAGATAAGATAGTAAACGGCTTCCATTTATACAGTAATTTCTGAGGTTACCAGCCATGCCCTTTCCCCGTGCCAGTGGCATTCTACTACATCCCACCAGTCTGCCGAGTCGCTATGGAATTGGTGATCTAGGTTTAGAAGCTTACCAATTTGTGGATTTCCTCTCTCGCAGTGCTCAGCAGTTGTGGCAGATATTGCCTCTCGGTCCCACAGGCTTTGGCAACTCCCCTTATATGAGTTTCTCGGCCATGGCGGGTAATCCCCTGCTAATTAGTCTGGATTTGCTCGAAGAAAATGGCTTCTTGAGCAAGGATGATCTCTCGGATGTGCCAGATTTCCCCTTAGATCAGGTAGACTTTGATCGGGTGATTGCATGGAAAATGCCCCTATTACGGAAAGCTGGCCACAACTTTACTCAAAAGGCTACTAAAATTCAGCTCAAAGAGTTTGAAGGTTTCTGTCGGGGTAAGGCCAACTGGTTAGCTGACTATGCTTTATTTATGGCTCTGCTGGAGACTCGGGAAGAACCGGTGTGGACTCAATGGCCTGATGAATTGCGTCAACGCCAGCCAGAAGTCCTCGAACAGTGGCGTTGCGATTTAAAGGACGAAATCTTGTTTCA
>JAAHGR010000013.1 GCA_010672425.1 Symploca sp. SIO2E6 | reverse complement strand
ATCCACAAAATTACGAATCATGGCTTGATAGGAAGTATTGTGACGTTGAGCCTCATGTTTGAAAAACTCAATGCTTTCCTTGGTGAACTCCATTGTCACCCGTACAGTGTTTGTTTTCGGCACTAACTGCTCTGGTGGTGGCAAGAAATCTTTAACAATCGTAACATTACCAATTGGTTCTGCTGGATCAGGTATTGTGTTGCTCATAGAATTTTCTCCATTTACGCCATTCAGCTGCACCAAATATACGAATCACTTCATCACGATAAGTAAAGCGCACTGTTACATGGTAGCTTATATTCAAGCTCAAGACAAAGGCGATCGCTTTCCTTGCTCAGCACGAGCATCTTATCGGTTGTACTACGGCTTGGGGGAGAAACTAACAAACAACAAACTGCTAGGATTGAGTTTTTCCGTCAGAGCCTGAGCGATAGCTAAACCTATTACTAAAGCCTCAGTCCCAAGATCCGGTTTCTCCGGGGAAAATGCTGATATGTCTTTGTCGTCATCCTGCCAGATAGCTACCCCTTGTAGTAGTTGTTGGCACAACTTAGTTTTATCTTCGTGAAAAAATACTGCTATTGGTACTGTTGCCAGTGCCGCCTCACTGCAACTAGCAGTATTTTTTAATGCCAACAGGGACGACTGCTGCCAGTTGATTTGCTTTAGCCAATCTTCCCCATCCAGCCTACCGCAGCTAATTAAACTCTTTGTACCGTAAGCAGCAATTTGCTGCCAAGGGGAAAGGGATTGCTGAGGTTGGGTGTCTCTAGGTTTGATATCCTGGAGGGAGGAACCAGCCAAAACTAATCCTTGGCAGCCGCCATTACCCAGAATCTCTCCTACAACGCCGCCTAGTAATACACCTCGAAACCGGTTTAAAAGCGAGTAGCGCATACCTTTAACCTATCGTTACATAAGACTTACCCAAAGCTACCCACAACTATATATCTCATTTTTACACCCCAACCCCCTCCCCTGTTGGGAGCTGAACAAATAATCACATCTAGGGTAACATTATTTAGGGTCTGCTGAATAAGTAATAAGTAACAAGTAACAAGTAACAAGTTGGATAAAAGTGATTGAAACTCTTGGCTGGCATGGCTTATACCCCCATACAGCAAGCCCTATTTAGCTGACAGCTGAAGGCTGAAGGCTACAAGCTAAAGGATTAGGAGAAAAAAGTAATGAATCATAAACTTAAAACTTTGATTATCGGTTTTATAGTCGGTCTAGGATTAATCATTATTTATACTTTAATCTCCCCTTTGGTGTTTCATCCTCCAGTTTCAGCTACTCCTGCCCAGGAAAAGGTGGAACTAATTGATAATCTCGGCAATTATCATTATCCTATTACCACCACCTCAGACTTAGCTCAACAGTATTTTGATCAAGGTTTAATTCTGAGCTATGGTTTCAATCATGCTGAAGCTGCTCGTGCTTTTAGGGAAGCAAGTAGACTAGATCCTAATTGTGCCATGTGCTCTTGGGGATTGGCTTATGTTCTAGGACCAAATATCAATGCACCAATGGCAGTTGAGCAAGTACCAGAGGCTTGGCAAGCAATGCAACAAGCGATCACACTAAGTAATAATAACGCATCTCCTAAGGAACAGGCTTATATTCAGGCTTTAGCAAAACGTTATATAGCAATACCAATAGCGGATCGTTCTTTCCTAGATCTAGCTTATGCTCAAGCTATGAAGCAGGTGGCTCAAGATTATCCTGATGATTTAGATGCCGCAACTCTCTACGCAGAGGCTCTTATGGATACCATGCCTTGGGACTATTGGCAAGATAATGGGGAAATTAAACCGGAAGCTAAACCAATTTTAGCAACTTTAGCATCAGTTTTAACCAAAAATCCTCAACATCCAGGAGCAACTCACCTCTATATCCATGCCACGGAGAAGGAACAACCGAGATTAGCAATTCCAGCGGCGGATAATCTACGCAATCTCGTTCCTGCTTCCGGACATTTGGTACATATGCCCTCTCACATTTATATTCGAGTGGGACGTTACCAAGATGCGGTGATTGCTAATCAAAAAGCGGTGATAGCGGATCGTCAATATCTGGCATCTTCCCATCCTGAAAGTGTTTATACTATTGGTTATATCCCTCATAATTACCATTTCCTTTGGTTCGCAGCGGTTATGAGTGGACAAAGTAAAATTGCGATGGCAGCAGCTGCACAAACAGCAGCAGTTGATCCGAGTAGGATGCGTAATCCAGGTATGTCTGGTGTGCTACAACATTTTTCTGTGGTGCCACTATACACAGAAGTGCGCTTTGGTCAATGGGAGCAAATCCTAGAAACACCTGCACCAAAACCAGACCTCAAATATGCTAAAGGTGTTTGGCATTATGCTAGAGGGATGGCTTTAACTGCTCAAGGAAATCCGTCAGCAGCTGAGCAAGAATTAGCTCAATTACAGACTTTAATGGCTGATCCTGAGTTAGCAGCAACTACAATCTGGAGTTTCAACTCTACTGCTAGTATTCTCGAGATTGCGGCTGAAGTCTTAAGCGGTTCCATTGCCAGTCTTGAGCCAGATTATACAACAGCCATTAGTCACTTCCAACAAGCGATCGCCTTAGAAGACCAGCTGGTTTATACTGAACCACCAGATTGGTATTCCCCGACTCGTAATTTGCTAGGGACAATCCTGCTACAAGCCAATCAGCCAGAGGCAGCAGCACAAGCTTTTCGTGATGACTTAGAGATTTATCCTGCAAATGGTTGGTCATTACACGGTTTACTACAAAGTTTGCAAGCACAAGGAAAAACAGCAGAAGCCGAAGCTATACAACAACAATTTCAACAAGCTTGGCAATATGCTGATGTTGTTTTGTAATGAGTAATGAGTAATGAGTGATGAGTAATGAGTGATGAGTAATGAGTAATGAGTAATGAGTAATGAGTAATGAGTAATGAGTAATAAGTAATGAGTAATGAGTAATGAGTAATGAGTAATGAGTAATGAGTAATGAGTAATGAGTAATGAGTAATGAGTAATGAGTAATGAGTCAAAGCTTTTTGACTTACAGCTAATTTACCATTCCCAATTCTCCATTCCCAATTCTCCATTCCCAATTCCCAATTCTCAATAGCTATCATAATAAATTAATGATTCTTTATATTTAGGCTTTTCCCAATTAGCTATTTCTAACTGGGGACGCTCCGTGAATTCTGTAACGTAACCCAAACATAAATAAGCAACTAATTCATTTTCGGCAGGAGCATTGAGAATCCGTTTCACCTGATCTTCGTCTAAGACACTCACCCAACCAACGGCAATATTCTCAGCTCGAGCCATTAACCAAAGATTCTCAATCGCAAGACAAACACTGTAAGGTCCGGTTTTCTCCATACTGGTTTGTCCTAAGACGGGATTGGAGGAGGGTTTATAAAAAATGGCTAAGTTAACGGGAGTATTGGTAATCCCTTCTATCTTCAGTTGGCGATATAAGGGTTTATCCTGGAAAATTCTTTTTGCTTTTTCATTTTCCGCTTCAAAACAGTCTTTAATTTGTTCTCTGATGGATAAGTCACGAATAATCACAAATTCCCAAGGTTGAGAAAAACCCACTGACGGTGCTGCCAAAGCTGCACTAATTAAGCGATTCAGCACTGATTCAGGAATTTCTTGGCTGAGGAAATTTTTACCCAGTTCGGTACGACGATGTCGTATAATATCTTCTAAAACTTGACGCTCTTGCTCTTTAAAGTATTTACCTTTCATAGGAAAATTGGGAATTGGGAATTGGGAATTGGGAATTGGGAATGGAGAATTGAGAATGGAGAATAATGAAATATCTAAGAAATTATCCCTCTCAGCCATTGTACTAGCAGGAGGACAGAGTTCTCGACTGGGGCAGGACAAAGCTTTGGTTGCTCCCCAAGGGATACCATTGCTGCGACAGGTGTGTGAGGTTGCCCTCGAATGTACTAGGGAAGTCTATGTAGTAACTTCTTGGCCTGAGCGCTACCAGAAGATCTTACCAGATACTTGCCAGATGATTCAGGAAGTCCCTTTATCGGGAGAAACCAAACCCCACGGACCAGTGGTAGGATTTGCTCAAGGGATGGCTCAAGTAAAGACAGATTGGGTACTGTTACTTGCCTGTGATTTGCCCTACTTACAGGTTGAGGTGTTACAAAATTGGATAACTCGATTACCTCAGGTTCAGGAGGAGGCAATTGCTCTGTTGCCCCGACAAGCTAAAGGTTGGGAACCCCTGTGCGGTTTTTATCGACGCCAGGGTTTACCTCTACTAACTGAGTTTATCCATCAGGGAGGGCGAGCATTTCAACATTGGTTAGCACAACATCCGGTAGAGGAGTTGCCAGTCAGTGATAAGCAAATGTTGTTTAATTGCAATACTCCAGAGGATTTGGAATTGTTGAGAATTGAGAATTGGGAATTGGGAATTGGGAATTGAGAATTGGGAATTGAGAATTGGGAATTGGGAATTGGGAATTGAGATTTTGGATTTTCCTTGTGAACTCCTGAATTCCTAAGAGATAACATACGGTAGGGGCTCCCTTCACCAACCATCTTTCGGTTAGACCAAGCCAATTACGTAAATGATAAAACCGCGAAACCCTGTAGAGACGTTGCATGCAACGTCTCTACAGGGTGGGACATAACGGGGGTATCTGTGCCGGATTTGGTATCAGTTGCCATTACCATGGGAGTTTTTAGGATAATCGGGGATACAAAGGCGATAATTAAAGGTAGACTTACTCTAATTTTCATTAATTTCTCCTTTTGGGTTTAAATATCTGTCAATTTCCTGTCTCAACTGTTCGATTTCGGGTTTTTGATGCTCATTGGGAAGCTCTTTACATTTAACCCCAGCTTTGCTAATCTCTGGTTTGCTTGCATCGGTTTCTTTGAGAACTTTGGCTAACCAGCAGTAGGCATCTGGTTTAGGATTATCTAATCTACTTCGTATTGCGATCGCCTGTTCTAAAGATTTTTGAGCTTTCTCGTATCTGCCTTCTTCCAAGGCAAGCCAACCCCGATTTTTCTCCAAATCTGCTTCTACTTCCGGGATTATTGAATTCCAGTATTCTCCATATTCGGGATGATTACGTGCCTGGGGAATAAGTCCCCTTGCTTTAGCAAGATGAGTTGCTGCTTCAGGAAAATTTGGTTCAACATGTAACAGCTTTAATCTGCTTAAATTATTCAGAGCATCAATGAAAACTATAATATTATCATTGTTTTGGTTATTATCCTTAAGGGTATGCTCTACAGCTTGGATAGCTTGTCTATATCTGTTGGCTGCACATTGAAAGTTCTTCTCATCATCGCACATCAATCCTAAAGTATGATAAGATAAAGCATTATGACGATTTAAGGTTAAAGCGACGCGAGAATAAACCTTGGATTTACCTAAATTTCCCTGATTGTAACTCATTGATCCTTCTGCGGCAAAATTAATGTCCAGCAACCGTTGTAATACATGTTTATTTAAAAAAGGCAAACAAGCAACAAAAAATAGAATACCGACAAAATAGGACAGCAACCGGAGGGATTTTTCTAACTGTGATTGCTGCTTAGTCAACTTTGCCAATCGTTTCAGGATTTTGCTGGTATCCTGAGGACGCTTGTGATAATCAAGGTGCATCAGTTGATCAATAAAATGAACCAAAGAGTTGTCTACTGTTTGACGGATACTTTTGTACCACATTAAGCGACCCTTTTTGTTATCCATCGCCAACTCCCAAGGATGTCTCCCGGTTAACAGATAAACAAAAGTCCTCCCCAGAGCAAAAAAATCCGATTGAGGTACAGCTTTACCAGTTATTTCCATTTGCTCAGGTGCAGCATATCCCAAAGAACCAATTTGAGTTTCCGCCAAACCTTCGATACCAGCAACCCCAAAATCAATTAAAGCAATTTTGCCATTAGGTTGGCGGATTAAGTTAGCCGGTTTGATATCCCGATGCAAAAAATTATGTGCGTGCAGTAAATGTAAGGTTTCGACAATTTGCCTTAACCAAACCAAAGCTTCCCCCTGGGAAATAGGACCCTGCTCTACTACCAATTTTTCTAAATTATCTCCCTCAATTTTTTCCATAACCAAGCCATATAGCTTGTTGTCTTGTCCGAGATCTATGGTAAAATAGCCAGCATCGATACTGGGAACTACTAGTTCTTGATTATAAGGAGACATTGAGAAACCGGGTTTCTTGCGGAAAAATGTTAGTATTTTGTTGTGATCTTCACGAGAAACCCGGTTTCTTTGGTTGTTACCCTCACGAGAAACCCGGTTTCTTTGATTATATTTTTTCAACTTATTGAGAATCCGTAGAATATGAGCTTCTTGCTGGAAGCGCTTAACCAAATCTGGATTATTGGTATGCTTTAAAACTTTTAAAACCTTGAGCATACCCCAATCCTCCCAATCTTCCACTTCAAAAACCTCTGTAGGATGATTAGGATTAGGTTCTCGTAAGGGTCTAACAATACGGTATCGATTATGGATAAATAAGGTTGTGCCGCAAGTTTGACAAGACTTAACCTCGTCAGAGTTTTGGCGTTTTTGGCATTTCGAGTTAATACAATAACTCATAATGAGTAAGTAATAAGTAATAAGTAATAAGTAATAAGTAATATCAATTCCGGCTACATTGGTATAATATTCACTCTGGTAGGGGCGCAATGCTTGCGCCCGCAATGCTTGCGCCCTAACACCTAATCTTTAACATGTGTTACCAAAATTTCCAAATTCTGTACACAATAGCCTAAACTAGAAACCGATACTTCTTGAAGCTTCGCGATCGCGTTTTTAAAATGCTCCCAATTTTGCGGATGTTTCTGCAAATTAACTGCCAGCTTACCGGTGAGTTGGGGTAACAGAGACTCAACAGCATCATCCAAGCAATCACTAATCGGATAGTAACTCAGTACAGGGAAGATCACCTCATCGACTATCGGCGAGATCAATTGGCGAATAGCATCTAAAATTTCCTCAACCAGCTTATTCACAAAGAAACGTCGGCTCATTCTGGGTAAACGGAACCCTGCTTGAGATTTTTCCAGTAACGAGCGGCGATGCAAGGAACTAAGAGTTGGCAGGAAACTATGCTCATCCAATGGTATTCTCTGCCAAAATATTTGTAATTGTTCTGTTCTCATCGCTTGTTTCTGAATTGCAAGCCAATAAACCAAATATTTTTCCGCATCTGCAAATCGTTCAAATTGCTCTTCTAACAACCGGGTGAGATAAGTAGATTGAGATAAAGACCGAGACAAACTGATTTCCTGTTGCAGAAATTCTGACACCTGCTCCTGATAAAGATTGAGCAAATTGGAAGCAACCATTTTCACCGCCAAGGGATTGCCTTGGTGCAATCGAATCAACTCCTGCCATTCTGGACTTTTAGCAATACCTTTTTCCTGTAAAATCTCCCAAGCAACTTCTGGTGAACCCTTCAATTCCAAAGATTTCACTTTTTGTCCCTCTATCCTTACCCATTCGGTGAGTTTTTCTGAACTAATGAGTAACAAACAGCTACAATGACGCTCAGTAGCCATTCTCTCCAGTAAGATACCATAGTCGGTAAACTCAGAGTCGTAGTTACCGGCTAATTGCCCTTGAGAGAAAATTTCTGCCAAATCGTCTAAAATCAACAAAACCCTGGTGGTTTTCAGACAACTCATCAATTGAGCTAGTTGTCTATTGAGGTCATTTAAGGTATCCTCCCTAGAGGGAGCAAGAATACTCAACCAATCAGCTAACAATTCTGTAAGATGAGGTTGGTAATCTAGCGATCGCCAAATGATAAACTCGAACTCCGACTCCACAGCTTGAACCAATTTAACCGCCAACCAAGTTTTGCCCATACCAGCCAAACCAGTAATGGCAATCAAACGACAGCCATAAGTGAGCCAATCCTGTAACTGTTGTAACTCCTTGCCTCGTCCATAAAAAGGCTCCACCTCCGGTGCAGAACCCCAATCACAAGCCGAAGCCGAAGTTGCTGCTGCTACAGGAGAAAACTGCTGCTGCTTCTGATACTCCGCACTCAAATACTGTTGTAACTGAGCCAATTTTCCCGGTCCTCTACCCCCAATACCAAATTTTTTGTACACCTCACCTAGGCGTTTACGGGCTGCTTGGGGTTGAATCTGCAAACGGTGAGCAATCTCATCGAGATTACCTCCCTGCTGCAAAGCCTCAGACAGCACTTTTAACTCTCTGTCCGATACTCCGTAACTTGATGCAATTTTTTGGAGAAATTCCTGGGGGATGAGCATCTTACCTCACTTTGCCGAGATAACTATTCCATCATATCTCATTTAAGTGAGTTAGAGCAAGTTCGGTTGAGATAGGTGTTAGGTGTTAGGTGTTAGGTGAGGTTTTAGGGATTTCCCTTGTCCCCCTTGTCCTCCCAATTCCCAATTCCCAATTCCCAATTCCCAATTCCCAATTCCCAATTCCCAATTCCCAATTCCCAATTCCCAATTCCCAATTCCCAATTCCCAATTCCCAATTCCCCATTCCCCATCAATATCCCTGCCAACGTTTAATCGGAATACAATCAATATCCAATTGATCTAAAGTACGAGCGACAACAAAATCCACTAAATCTTCAATAGTTTGAGGATTGTGATACCAAGCAGGAATAGCTGGAACAACTCTAACACCAGCTTCTGCCAGGGTAGTGAGGTTACGCAGGTGAATTAGACTAAAAGGCGTCTCACGGGGTACAATCACCAGTTGACGTCCTTCCTTAAGCTGAACATCAGCAGAGCGCTCGAGTAAGTCAGAACTTAAACCCGTAGCAATTTTAGCCACAGTACTCATACTACAGGGCATAATCACCATCCCTGAGGTACGGAAAGAGCCACTAGCAATAGTGGCTCCCAAATCTCCCCACCGATGACAAATTAGCTTACCTCCAGTAAACACCCCCGCTTGCTCTCGCCAGAATTGCTCCTGTTGCTCAGGTTCTAGAGGCATCCGCAGATTATTTTCTGCCTGCAACACCAGATAAGTCGATTTCGAGGCAACTAGCTCAATAGCATAATCAGCTTCTAGCAAAAATTTCAGAGCACGTACAGCATAAATTAAGCCAGAGGCACCAGTAATACCAAGAATGAGAGGATGTTTTGAGTTGTAATTTGAAGACACAGAATTCTGTTGTTGATTGAATCGGTGGGGGTTAGGGGTTAGGAGTGGGTGAACGAAATTTTGCTTGGGATTTCAATTCTCCGCGTCACCGCGTCCCCGTGTCCCCGCGTCTGCTTCTAACACCTAACACCTAACACCTAATAAAACTTACTCATCATAATCGCCATTAGGAACAGTGCTACCACCGCTGACAGTTACGAGGTCAATTTGCTGACGGTAGTAATCGACACTTTTGACTTGGACTTCTACATGATCCCCTAATCGATAGGCAGTACGGTTTTTACGACCAACCAAACAGGAATGTCGAGAGCGATACTCGTACCAATCATCTTTGAGAGAGCTAACATGAACTAATCCTTCCACTAACAAGTCTTCAATTTCGACAAAGAAACCGTAAGATTGAACACCAGTAATGAGGCCAGTAAAAACATCACCAGTGCGTTCTTTCATCTGTTCGGCTTTCTTTAAACCTTCTAAATCCACTTCAGCATCCATCACCAGCTTCTCACGCTCATTGAGGTGGGAAATCAACTCCTTTAGCTGAGCTTCTAGATCTTGCTGTATCTCCGGTGGTAAAACATTCCAGTTGACATAGCCGTGGCAACTGCTACTGTTAAGAATGACCCGATCTTTAGAACGGGTAGAACGGCGATCGCGTCCTTCCTCAAAGAGGAAACCCAACACCCGCTGCACGAATATATCTGCATAACGCCAGATTGGTGAGGTGCAATGAGTATAGCCATTATTCAAGGCCAGACTAAAGTGAAATCCTGGTTTAGATCTGTAAGCTATGGGCTTTAGGGTTGAGCGCAACAAATAAGTCAACACTTGAGGCGCGGTAGATTGGGCAAATAGGTGGATAAACTTTTGATAGTCTTGGGGAGTAATTTCTTCGTCCTGCTCAAGTTCTAAGTCTAGCCCAAGATTGTCACCCAACTTAATTAAATCCTGAAGCTCATCAAAATTTGATTCAGACTGTACGCAGTAAATTCCTGGTAAGGATAGAGCTTGCAAATGAGATGCCACTGCTTGGTTGGCCAAGATTACTAATTCCGTTAACAGGGACTGAATTGGCAACGAAGCAGAAACCAAAATTGCTCCTAATCTCCCTTCATCCTTATAAGGATATTGAGTTTGGGACAGATTAAGTTCAAAAGAACCCCGCCGTTGTCGTGCAGCTCGCACCGCTGGACTTAAGGTAAAAAACAGCTCCTTAAGCATTTCCACTACTGCTACTAATTCTGGCTCAGCTTCCTGATGTTCTCCTAAAAGGGATTGTACCTGTTCATAACTCAATTGGTAATCTACGTGAATCACTGAGGGGTAAATCTCAAACTCTACTAGTTCACCTGCATCATTGATGGTTAGTAGTACCGAGATGGCTAACCGGTCTTGCTCAGGCACGAGAGAGCAACGTTGAGCAACAGGCTCTGGTAGTAAAGGTAATACTGTATTTCCTAGGTAAACAGCCGTACCTCGCAATTTTGCTTCTCGCTCCAAGGGAGAATCAGGAGGAAACCAGCTAGCAACATCAGCAATGTGAACTCCTAACTGCCAGTGTCCCTGTCCGTGTTTTTTCAAGGTAAAGGCGTTACCAATAACTGGATTTGGGTAATTTTGGGAATCACCTTCAATCGTTACAGTCAAGAAGTCACGCAAATCGAGGCGCTTTTTGAAATCTGTCTTCCGAACCTGTTTGGGTATGCTATCTGCCGCAAGTAGTACTTCATCGGGGAAGTTGGTGCGGAGATCGTGCTTGCAACAGACGATATCAGTATCGGCAGCGTCTTCCGCGTCGCTACCTAGGATACGTGCCACTTGACCAATGGGAGGATTTTGCCCCAGAGGATAGCGTACCACTTCTACATGAACCAAATGCTCGACTGCATCTTCTAATGGTATGCCATTGGCTTGAAGATTAAGTTCAAAGAGGAGTCGATCATCAAGGGGAACTGCTCGATAGCCACTCTCCGCTTTTCTGACTCGTGCTAGCACCGAAGGATTAACTCGCTCCAGAATTAACTGCACCTGTCCTTCTGGACTACGGCGTCGGCTACCCTCTTTAGTAATTTTAACCAAAACGTGATCACCATTCCAAGCTGTACTCAGATGGCTCTCCCGAATGTAAATATCATCGGCTCCTTCGGTTTCTTGGATCGCAAAGCAAAATCCTTTACTCGAGCAGCGTAGCTTCGCTTCCACTACATCTTCTTCATACACCCGTCGATACCTACCTCGATCTTTGACCAAAATACCGACTTTTTCCAAGGCATCCAAGGCAATCTGGAGTTTTTGGATACTTTGCTCATCTTGGTAATCGAGTTTTTTTTCCAAAACTTTAGGAGCTACTGATTTGTCATCTGTAAAATTGGCCAGTAATGCAGCGACTGAAAATTCCATCCAACAATCCTTTTTTGTCTGATCGCGGTTTTGTTTCTTCTTGCCCTGTGGGCAAAGTACTCAAATTAGGTAAAGATAACCACATTGAAGAGTTTAAGGTTAAAGTTGAAAAGGTTCCCAACCGATAAGTGTTCGCTTTGGTGCCTACTTTTTTGCAGTCGTAGGAGAGAGCTTTCACCGATAGCGGTGCGAACCTTAACCCTAACCGAGTTGCCGATAGTATCCGTTGTCTTCCTTTTTTGCATACTGAATATCAATCCACAGCCACCAGATACAACCGAGACTAGCTAAAGAAGTGAGTTATCTACCCAGTAGATTGCCAACGGATACCTACTTTGACACACTGCCTTCTCTAGACATCTTCAGAAATTAGGTTTGAGCTATAGCAGAACAAGGCTTTCAGGCTCATTTTCTCAAGAGGTCTGATGGGTTTTTGCCGCTCTTCGTCCTGATTCGCTTTACGGCAAGGACAGTGAGTTACACTTAACAGTTACCAGTTACCAGTTACCAATTTATTCGGTGCTCAGGATAGGTGCTCACTGTTAACTGGTTACTGTTTTGGTAGCAATGGGCAATATAGCGTGCGCGTTAGCGCTCCACTTACTCTTAAGTGTTCCTTGCTACTATTATACCTGAAAACTCGGCAAAATTAAAGCCATCCTTCTAGAACAGGGTATAAAACCCTTTTTTTTCGATAAAGTACCAAGTAGCATCGCTGTGGCAATGCACCTGAAAAATTTATGTTTACTCAGTTTCGAGATCGTTATCCCCAAGGTAGCCTCATCACTGAGCTATCAGCAATTGAGCATGGTCAGTACATCGTGCGCTGTTTGGTTCAAGTTGAGGGCAAAACCTTAGTAACCGGTTTAGCTGCGGCTCAAACCGTTGAACTAGCAGAAGAGCAAGCCAGAAGTAGAGCTTTAGCAGTTTTAGGTATTGACACAACAACAACTGTGATGGCAGCAAAGAAAATTCCCGTGGCTCCCCCTGAGGCAGTAGTACCTCCTAAATCCACAGCAAATCTTCCCCCAGAGTTGCCATCTCCAAGCCATGAGCCAATTCAGCTTACTCAGTTTCCACTAGATTCTAGCGTTAATGACTCCGGCAGTTTGTCTTTTTCCCCTGCCAGCGTCGAGGATCTCAACCATCATGCCCCCAAAACGCCCTCGGCGGAGGGTGAGCGCAAAAAAGGGTGGGGCGTAGACCCGGGGACGCGGGATGCACCGGATGCGGAGAATAGAAATCCCACCCCAAGTTTCGTTCACCCCCCGGGAGAAGAGGGGAAGACTCTTTTAAATGAATTTTCTGCAACTGAAGCCCAAGGTTCACCAGAAGAGTCAACCCTGCCGAAGATGGACGCAGAAATGCCCCCAAGCCAGCCCAATGATTTGCCTGTCAAGTCTTACCTTCAGAATGAACTCGAAACAGATAAAAGTAAGATATCCCTCACTTCTGGCCCCATTGATATGTCTGAGATCATTGCCAGAACTACTGTAGAAGTCAAGCGTTTAGGCTGGACTAATCAACAGGGAAAGGATTATCTATTACAAACCTACGGTAAGCGATCGCGTCAACTGCTAACAGATGAGGAATTACTGGACTTCCTCAATTATCTAGAATCGCAGCCAGCACCGGAAGGTGCTTAAGGTAGGGGAATTGGGAATTGGGAATTGGGAATTGGGAATTGGGAATTGGGAATTGGGAATTGGGAATTGGGAATTGGGAATTGGGAATTGGGAATTGGGAATTGGTGAGTATAAATATCTCCCTTGTCCCCCTTGTCCCCCCATCTCCCCATCTCCCCATCCCCCCATCTCCCCATCCCCCCATCCCCCACACTCCCCCTAAGCTACGCCGACAGGAGCTTTGATTGCTGAAGGACGCCGCTCAATCACCTGATCGATTAAACCGTAGTCTTTAGCTTCCTCTGCTGACATAAAGAAATCACGTTCTGTATCTTCCTCAATCCGCTCAAGGGGTTGCTCAGTATGTTTTGCCAACAATTGATTAAGCTGCTGTTTGTGGTAGAGAATCTCTTTGGCTTGAATTTCAATATCAGTAGCCTGTCCTTGAGCTCCACCTAAGGGTTGATGAATCATAATACGGGAATGAGGTAAGCTCATTCGCTTATCTTTAGCACCGGCACTGAGGAGGAAAGCCCCCATACTAGCAGCTAAGCCAACGCAAATGGTGCAGACATCTGGACGAACTTGATTCATGGTATCGAAAATGCCCATACCTGCTGTCACAGAACCACCAGGAGAATTGATATAGAGGTAAATGTCCTTTTCTGGATCTTCGGCTTCTAAAAACAGCAGTTGGGCAACGATTAAGTTAGCCAAGTCAGAATCAACTTGTTGTCCGAGAAAGACAATGCGCTCCCGCAACAGGCGAGAGTAGATATCAAAGGCGCGTTCGCCACGACCGGATTGTTCAATAACTGTCGGAATCATGCAACTGCAGCTGTCAAAAGTATGTATTTAGATTGTAGCGATTGGCAGAGCCATTGTTGGTATGGGATGTCGTAATTCCACCTAATCTTTAAGGATAGACAGGAGATTATCCCTAGTCGGTTAACCAGTAACTTCTGCCTAATGGAACGTTAGGTACAATTACAGCATCAATACTTTTAGGAACGGTAAACCGATCATTAGCACAGTTTAAAGCTGTCCTAGAAGGACGGGGTTTCAGACCCAATTTTCCGATGAAAGACCTTTCTCCTGAGAGAGCCTCATTTGAAAATTATCAATGATCATCATCAATAATTACAACTAGGTTGAGGAGAACATACATTATGCTCAAAAGACTACTCCAAGCTGCGATCATCACCTTCTTGCTACACCTTCTGACCCAGATCAGTCCACCAGATGGAACTCCGCCTGCTAGTTTAACATCCCTTGAAGTCTCCAGGTTAGTGATGAAGTTGACTATGGTGTTCCCCCATGAGTTGTAAACAATGGTTGTCGTTTTTTTCTAAAAAAACCTCCCTATTCATCGATTAACGACGGGATTCTCTGAGTTGCTTGAGCAAAGCTTCAGCTTGCTCTACACCTTCGTTATCCTCCTGGCTCCGATAGAGTTTGCGGGCTTTTTTAACAGCGGTGATCGCTTCTGTGACACGATCGCGTCCTTTTAAGGCTAATCCTAAATTATAGTAAACTTTTGGGTCTTCGGGAGTTAGTTCCCTCAAGCGTTGATAGGTAACAATTGCTAAGAGGTATTGCTCCTGTTCGAGTAAAATTTCTCCCATAGATGCCTTGGCTTCTAAGGAATCCGGCTCAATACTACTTGCCCGTTCAAAAGCTTGTAGAGCACCTTCTAAATCTCCCTGCGCTTGCAGAATTTTACCAATCTGGAGATGAACTTGAGCATTGCGAGGTTCCAACTGTGCCGCTTGTTGAAAAGCTGCCAAGCCAGCAGCAAGATTGCCCTGACTTACCAAAACCATGCCCAAACTTAGCTGTATGCGGCTGCTTTGAGGAGCTAACTTTGCTGCCTTGCGCAGTTCTACGAGTGCTTCTTGGGAACGATTTTGTTTTACAAGTGCTGAAGCAATTAACTCATGAGCTTCGGGATTACCGGGACTGAGTGCCAGAATTTTTTGATAAGTAGCGATCGCTCCCTCATAATCTTGGGAACGCATCAGTACTGTGCCTAAACCTAGATAGTTATTGAGGTTAGTACCATCTAGACTAATAGCACGACGATAGGCAGCCGCAGCACCAAGATTATCTCCTCCATTAGCAAGTGCATAGCCTAAGGCATATTGCCATTGGGCATTGTTTGGTTCAAGGAAGATGGCCTGTTGATAGGCTCTAGCCGCTTCTGGAAAATTGCCTTGATGGGCATATAAATAGCCTATGCCAGAAAAAATCTTGGGGTTTTGACGATCCAGATTTGCTGCTTGTTGATAGGTACTAATAGCTCGCACATAATCCCCCTTATCGACCAAATCCCTTCCCTGACGGAGTAGTTCATTAAGCTGTTCGTTGGTTTGGTTTTGGCTTAAGATCAGGGGTTGATTGGCTTGAGCAGTGAGATTTAGTTGAGTTGTTAGCCCAGTTAACAACAGGCTACTAACCAGAAAAAGAGTCTGTTTTTGCACGATCGATTTTCTTGGTGGTATTGGGTGCAATTTATTCAATCTACGCTCAGTTGGGCTTTTCCTCAGGATATAGAGGGTAGTTGGTCAATGGCATCGATAATAGCCACTGGTGATACCCAAAATTGCTCGAAGACGATTTTAAAAGAGAACAGTTGCTGATTGTAACAAAAATTTACTTAATTGGGAAATTTCCTACCACCTCGTGAAGGGAGTGTGGGAGGTGTGGGGAGTGTGGGGGGTGTGGGGAGACATAGCAGCTTAACCGAGTAATATTGATCTACCACCTAACACCTAACACCTAAAAATGTAACGGGACTGGCCGGATTCGAACCGGCGACCTAGCGCTTCAGATTTGTGTGAGTTTCCCCACTCTCTGGACTATACCTTCACCTTAGCCGGAGTGGGCTTTAGGTGGTGGCCATAACGTTTAGGGAGGTTTGTACTTTGTAGAGCATACTTTCGTGGATATAGGGACTAATAAAAGAGATAAATCTTTTACCTTCCCTAGTTCCCATTCGTAGACGGTAATTGGCCTTATCCTTACTCAAGCCCCACTTAAATCCCCACACCTGCTGAAAATAAGCAACAATGGTCTCATTCTCTTCTTGGGAGATATAAGTATTGAGGTTAAGAGTCACAGAACAAACCTTTCCCTCTCTTTTTTTGAAGGACTTGGAACCACTATCCATAAACCAAATGGCTATCCCTTGGGGAGTTAACAGGTTGAGGAACGAGCTTGTGATTGTTTTTGTTCCTGCCTTATAGAGCTTTTTGATTAAGACTCTTGTTAAGGGAATTAACTTAGGCTCTAAGCAAATTTGGTTATAGCCCTTTGGGGTTTGCCATCTGCGGATACTTACTGGCTTTCCTGTTATTTCTTCGAGAAGTTCTTTTTTGAATAAAAGATATTTCTCTTGCTTAGATGAATGTTGGATGAAGAAGTTTTGTTGTCTTCTGATACCATCACCTAATAACATTCCCACCAGGATACCCCGTTGCTCTACTTTTGATGAGACATTATAGTCCATCCTTTGCTTGCTCCCTGAACCAGTCTCTGCACCTTCTCCACCTGGGTTACACCTTAGTTGGCTACGCCCAAAAGTAGAGCTTGGCTCAAGATTACCTTATCTGTTGTCAGACTTAGGCTTCCTTGAATTTGACCACATTCACTCACCCGGTTTCCCCTGGGAGTGCCCGATTTGTTCAGGAGGCGCTTGCTCTATCCATCTGAGCCACAGCCCCAATGTTCATGTACACTATTATAACCACAGAAGATCGTATTTCTCGCCACAACTGCTGCCCAATGGTAAAATTTCTGAGCACTGCCTTGAATGTACTGCTTGGATTTAAGAGATGGTTTATACCTCAGACCAACCACAACAAAGCTTAAGCTTAAGTACTCAAACAGCACGTAATTTAGCGACGACGACGAAAACAGCGCCCCAAATGCGGGGGAAGACCCCACGTTTACTCCTCAAGCTTTTACCTTGGGTCGAGGTTTCAGGTGGTACTTACCGGGTGAACCGCCGAGATGTCAGAGTTACAGAAGGGATGGCCACGAACGATGATGGGGAAAAGAACATTGAAATACTAAGTGGTCACGAAGGGGAACCCAGCCTCACCCAAACCTTTGTTGACTACGACGATGAACCTCGAGAGTATCCCCTGAGTATTGTCCAGACAATCTTGAAGGTTCATACTCGAGTCAGTGATCTCTACAGCAATGCCACGGATCAGGTGCGAGAGCAGTTGCGCCTCACTGTTGAAGGATTGATGGAACGTAAGGAACACGACCTGATTAACCATGATGGTAATGGTGATCCCAACAAAGCCTATGGCA
>JAAHGR010001299.1 GCA_010672425.1 Symploca sp. SIO2E6 | reverse complement strand
GGATAAAGTCTGTCGCTCAAGAGCACTCGCTTCATTTTTTCTATTGATTTAATGCACTAGCTGTAGTGGTCTATAATATAGTTTATTGGTCTAGGTTCTATTCCACCATTTTAGGTGTGTCGCGCCACTAGTGGCGTGACACACTTAAAATGAGGGAATAGATTTTGGCTCAAACCCTTATTTGACAAAAAATCCGTCGATTTCCTATTACACCATTTTAGCTGTGTCACGCCAGTAGAGACGTGCCATGGCACGTCCGTTAAAATGGTAGCCAAAAATCACAAAAATTACAATTAATAAAATATTTGAAGGAGAAAGCGATCGCCTACAACACTAATAGAAGTTAATCGCTTTCAGAATTAGCTTAGGAGTTTTAACAGACTTGAGCTATAAGCGGTGGGGTTGGAACCCCTGGTGGGTTATCGCAATTGATGCAAGTTTTAGTATCGCTTGCTTTAACTTAGAATTTCAATTACAATAAACATTGAGACACTCTGTAGCTTTAAATTTAACCATCCATGCCAGCTAGGGATATTTTTCACGATAACGTCCGGTTAGCGCTGGAAAAAGATGGATGGGTTATTACCGATGATCCTTTATACATTAAAGTTGGTGGAACTGAGATGTATATAGACTTAACGCAGAGAAACTAATAGCAGCTCAGAAAGCAGAGCAAAAGATAGCTGTAGAAATTAAAAGCTTTTTAAGAGAATCAGAAATGACTGAATTTCACTTGGCAGTGGGTCAATTCCTGAACTATCGGTTAGCTCTCAAGCAAAGGTTACCAGAGCGAGTTTTATATCTTGCCATTCCTACAGATACTTATAATACCCTCTTTCAGCGTCAATTTATTCAGGATGCAGTAGAAGAATATCGGCTTAAACTGTTGGTGTTCGATGCGAAGAACAAGGAGATTGTTTTATGGAAAAATTAAATTATCCAGAATTAGTGCAAAAAATTATCAAACTACACGTTACCAACCTTAAAGATGATGAAACTGAGGTACAGTTAATTCTAGATCGAGAACACAATCATTATTTACTAATGCTTGTCGGTTGGCATAACCAGCGACGAGAATATGGGAGTTTAATTCACATTGATATCAAAGATGACAAAATTTGGATTCAGAGTGATGGTACAGAGGTGGGTGTTGCCAACGAATTGGTTGAAGCTGGAGTTCCACAACAGGATATAGTCTTGGGTTTTATATCAAATCCGGTAGAATAGTTACACTTTGGTGACAATAAGGCTCCAAGGCTCCAAGGCAGACGGCAGAAGGGAAGGAAGAAGGTTGCAAGGTAGAAGGATACGATAAGTGTTTAGCCGGATTTGATATTA
>JAAHGR010001298.1 GCA_010672425.1 Symploca sp. SIO2E6 | reverse complement strand
TGGAAGAATTTCTCCAGGAAAACTTCGATGGTCGTGTGATGAGCATCGCAGATTTGCAGAAATATCAACAGCTTACTCCCGAAAGGGGTCCACAGGATTTAATCAGGAGCTTAGCCACAGGAGCCCCGAATCATCCACCTCTCTATTACATCATGGTTAGGTTTTGGGTGCAATTATTCGGAAATTCAGTTGCCATAACTAGAAGCTTGTCCGCTATAATTAGCTTACTGGCCTTTCCTTGCTTATATTGGCTGTGCTTAGAGCTATTTACAGTATATTGGGTAGGATGGGTCGCGATCGCTTTGGTGGCTATTTCCCCTTTTCATATTATCTATGCTCAAGAAGCTAGGGAGTATAGTCTGTGGATAGTAACCACCTTACTTTCTAGTGCTGCTTTGCTCAGAGCCATGCGCCGCCAAACCTTGGGTAGTTGGGCAATCTATACCATTTCCTTGGTGTTGGGATTTTATACTTTCTTATTTGCTGTATTAGTAGCTATTGGACAAGGAATCTATATATTCGTCCTGGAAAAATTTTCCTGGACTAAGACCCTTAAGGCTTACTTACTAGCATCACTTGCCGCAGTTATCCTCTATTTCCCTTGGATAGTAGCTGTGATTGCTAATTGGCAAATGCTCAACATGACTACTAGCTGGACTACCGAGGAAATACCCATCAGCTCTTTAATAGCAGCATGGGGGTCTAATGTCAGCCGCCTGTTTATCGACTTAGGATTAGAGCCCAATTCTGGCTCTAGCTATGTAATTTCCCTCGCTACATTCATTCTGGTTATCTATGCAATTTATTTCCTCTGTCGCCAAACACCTCGACGAGTTTGGTTGTTGATCGTCGGCTTAATTGCGGTCACCCCAGTTGTCCTCATTTTACCAGATATAATTTCAGGAGGTCAACGCTCAGCATCCGCTCGATATTTTGTTCCTTGTTATCTAGGTATACAACTAGCGGTTGCTTACTTATTGGCCAGTCAACTCAGAGGAACCCAGCAAAAGAGAATTTGGCATGGTATCACTGCCCTAGTGTTAACTTCTGGAGTTGTATCCTGTGCCATTAGTGCTCAAGCCCAGGTTTGGTGGAATAAAGCAGTTGGAGCAGACAATCCCCAAATTGCTCAAATCATTAATCAAACTTCCGAACCCTTGATTATTACTAATCTTGATAGCACTAATCCTGCTAATATTATCGCTCTTTCTTATTTACTAGATCCTCAAACCAAGTTTCAGCTGGTGATTGACCCCAATATGCCTCAAATTCCGGCTAAGTTTAGCAATATATTTTTGTTCAATCCTTAAGAAACTTTAGAGGCAGGAATGGAAAAAAA
>JAAHGR010001297.1 GCA_010672425.1 Symploca sp. SIO2E6 | reverse complement strand
TCGAACTCAAAGAACTCGCCAAACGTATTGATGGGGTATTCCTTCCCAAAACCGACGGTGACCCTATTTATTTCGTAGAAGTCCAGTTTCAACCAGACCCAAAACTATACTACCGTATAATGCAAGAGGCATTTGTCTATTTGGGACAAAATAGCTGGCAATATGGTTGGTGTGCAGTGGTATTTTGGGCTAAGCGCAGCTTAGATCCAGGGATTCCGATGTGCTACGATGTGTTAGTGCAAGGAGGAAGTTTAAGAGTATTTTACCTAGAAGATACTCCAGACACTTCAAACTCCATTGGCTTGGGATTGGTACGATTGGTGGTAGAACAAACCAGCAATGTCAAAAACCGAGTCAAACAACTAGAAAGATGTGCGCGAGCTCTGCCAGTGGCGCAGCAGAGAAATATGATAGAATTGATAGAGCAAGCTTTGGTGTACAAATTTCCTGATCGTCCTTGGAGGGAACTAGAAGCAATGTTTGGTCTGACGGAATGGAAACAAACTAGGTTTTATCAAGAAGTAGAGGCTGAGGGTATCCAAAAAGGTATCAAACAAGGTATCCAACAAGGTCACCACATAGGCTACCAAGAAGGTGTTCAACAAAAAACAATAGAGATCGCACGCTCTTGTAAGCAGCAAGGTTTAGATATAGAGATGATTATGGCCATTACCAAACTGTCTCGGGAAGAGATCGAAGCTTTGTAGGTTTCCAACCCAGGAAGCAGTTAAGATATCCCCGTGGAACTGGCATCTTGCCAGTCCTCCTTGTGCTATTATTAGAAAATGGGGAAGGTGTGCGCGTATATATAAAGTGTTATCGGGTTAAGGTATAAGCGATCGCCTACAAGATCAGCATCAGCAAACCCACAAATTCACCTGCTCATGTAGATTAAACCCTTGCCTTATGGTACTATTAGCTAGGTTGAGTCTCAATTCTCAATTCTCAATTCTCAATATGCTACTATTGGCCAAATCTTCCTCATGAGAACAAGCTTTGGTGTACAAATTTCCTGATCGTCCTTGGAGGGAACTAGAAGCAATGTTTGGACTTACAGAGTGGAAGCAAACTAGGTTTTATCAAGAAGTCGAGGCTGAGGGTATCCAAAAGGGTATTAAACAAGGTATCCAACAAAATACAATAGAGATCGCACGCTCGTGTAAGCAACAAGGTTTAGATATAGAGATGATTATGGCCATTACCAAATTGTCTCGGGAAGAGATTGAAGCTTTGTAGGTTGACAACCCAGGAAGCAGTGAAGATATTCCCGTGGAACTGGCATCTTGCCAGTCTTATGGTGTAGATAGAAAATAAACTGTAAAACTGGCATCTTGCCAGTC
>JAAHGR010001296.1 GCA_010672425.1 Symploca sp. SIO2E6 | reverse complement strand
ATTACTGGATGGTTTGGATGAAGTTAAGGCAGATTATCGAGATGATTGTATTACGGCACTGAATCAATTTAAGCAGGACTATGGTGCAGAGTTAGTGGTGTGTAGTCGGATTCAAGACTATCAAGCTCTTTCTAATCGTCTGAATTTTCAAAGTTCTGTTTATATAAGATTGCTGAGTTTAGAACAAATCTGTCATTACCTGGATAGTGTTGGGGCTGATTTGACGGGGCTGAGGACATTAATTGCAGAGGATAGAGTGCTGCAAGAGTTAGCGCAGTCACCTTTGATGCTCAATATTATGACTTTGGCTTATCAGGGAGTGGCGGTTAAAGATTTGCCTAGAACTGAGGTGCTGGAGGAAAGGCGTAAGCAGCTATTTGATGATTATATTGAGAAGATGTTTAAGCGCCGAAAGACTAATCAGCGATATAAGAAGGTGCAAGTAATGCGCTGGTTGATTTGGCTGTCGCAGAGGATGGTTCAGGAGTCGCAAACGGTATTTTTGATAGAGCGAATGCAGCCAAGCTGGTTTCAGACTAGGCTTCAAAGAATTCGGTATCGTTTGGAATCTGCACTCATTAGTGGGCTAATTGTTGGGCTGGTTGAAGGGCTGATTCAGGGGCTGAATGTTGGGCTATCGTATGGGCTAATTGTTGGAATCATATTTGGATTTTTAGAAAATATCAAAACGGTTGAAACTTTGAAATGGTCTTGGAAAGAAGCAAAGAGAAATTTCCGTATTGGGGTGATTTTTGGGGTGATTTTTGGGGTGATTCTTGGGGTGATTTTTGGGGTGCTTAGTGTGTTTAGTGAAGGGGTGATTTTTGGGCTGATTGTTGGGCTGATTGTTGGGCTGATTTTTGGGCTGATTTTTGGGCTGATTTTTGGGCTGAATGCTGGGCTGATTGGTGGATTCAGAGGCCCAGAAATGCAGAAGACATTTGAACCAAACCAGGGGATTTGGAAGTCGGCTCGCAATGCTTTGATTGTTGGGCTGATTTTTGGGCTGATTTTTGGGCTGATTTTTGGGCTGATTGGTGGGCTGAGTGTTGGGCTGAGTGTTGGGCTGAGTGTTGGGCTGATTTTTGGGTTGATTGGTGGTGGTACTGCTTGCCTTCGACATTTTGCTCTGCGCCTTATGCTTTACCGCATGGGATATATTCCTTGGAACTATGCCCGTTTCCTCGACTATGCCGCAGAACGCATCTTCCTGCAAAAAGTAGGCGGTGGCTACATCTTCATCCATCGAATGCTGATGGAACATTTTGCTCAGATGCAGTCTGAGAGGTGAATCCTTCAAAATCGATCGCTCAAACCTACTCAAAAGACTCAGAAATTGTA
>JAAHGR010001295.1 GCA_010672425.1 Symploca sp. SIO2E6 | reverse complement strand
AAGCTCTTCTCGCTCGCTGGCCCTCAGGTATTCGCGGTTAATCCGTTGGGGTTCGGCATCGGCCGCATAGCAACGAGCCCCGATGGGGGTTGCTTGGCGTCAGCCTGTCCAGAGTGCGGTAGCCCATGATTGGTGGACTCCGGAATGGGTTGATCATGCTACGAGTTGTTTTTCGTAGGCTTCTTCAAAGTGGTTGGTCTGCCCTTGTTGAATTGGTCCAGCAGCTATGAGAGTCTCGATGCCGAGATAGGCAAGGAGATTCGATGTCAACGAAACGACGAAAGCGTCATTCAGCAGAGCAAATTGTGAAGAAGCTGCGCGACGCAGAGACCATGCTGAGTGCTGGCAAAACGGTGGCCGAGGTTGTTCAGGCTTTGGAGATCAGCGAGCAGTCGTACTACCGCTGGAAGGCAAAGTACGGCGGCATGCAGGCTGCTGAGGCGAAGCGGCTGAAAGAGCTTGAAGTAGAGAACGCTCGGCTCAAGAAACTGCTTGCTGAAGCTGAACTCGACAAAGCGATGCTCAAAGAGCTCGCGTCGGGAAACTGGTGAGCCCTTCTCGCAAGCGTGAAGCGGTGAAGCATTTGCAGGTGGAGTTCGAAGTCAGTGAGCGGCGCGCATGCGACGTTGCTGGCCAGCATCGTAGTTCGCAACGTTACGAGGCGAAGCGGCCTGACGATGAACCGGGCATCATCACACGAATGTTGGAACTTGTTCGCGAACACCCTCGGTTCGGCTACCGCCGGATCGCGAAGCTGCTCCAGCGTGAAGGGCATCGAGTTGGTTTTGACCGAGCTTATCGACTCTGGCGTCGGGAGGGCCTGAAAGTGCCGCGAAAGGCGAGAAAGAAGCGTCGTTTGGGAGCCAGCGATCAAGGCTGCGTTCGACATCGTGTCGAGCGGCGGAACCATGTGTGGGCCTGGGACTTCGTGTTTGATCGCACAAGTTCGGGTTCATCACTGAAGTGGCTGGCGATCATCGATGAGTACACACGGGAGTGTCTGGCGTTGAAGGCGGGACGACGGATTCAACATGAAGATGTGAAGGATGTGTTGCGTGGTTTGTTTCTGGCTCATGGGATTCCGGAACACATTCGCAGCGACAACGGCCCGGAGTTCATCGCGAACGGTTTGCGATCATGGCTGGAGCTTTCCGGTATTGGCCCGCTCTACATCTCACCGGGCAGTCCATGGGAGAACGGCTATGCGGAGAGCTTCAACAGCCGACTCCGCGACGAGTTCCTGAACTGCGAGATCTTTGATGACATGCAATCTGCTCAGGCGATGGGGACCGCCTGGCGAGTTGCATGTCATCAAAGATCTCGCAGTTCAGGAACTCGTCGCA
>JAAHGR010001294.1 GCA_010672425.1 Symploca sp. SIO2E6 | reverse complement strand
ACATCTACACCCGAGTCAGAGAAGGTGGAGAAGCTGATGGTGGCAGAGTTTCGATAACGGCTAACGACGATATAGAAGGGAAAGCTCAAGACTACTATCCAAAAGTTTCGAGACAAGTATGATAAGTAGAGTTGATGCTATAGATTTACAGGCCAAGGAATTTTATCTTAAACATAAGTTTATTCCGTTTCAGGATAAAGAACTTTCTCTTTTCTTACCCTTAGAAAGCATTGCTAGAGAGTTCTTTATAGGGCAGGTTAGAGAATGAAGAATTAAGAATGGAGAATGAAAAATTAACAGAAAATTCCGTGTCTTCGTAGGGGCGGGTTTAGGGATATTTTAACGGATTCAACGATAAGCATCAGACAAAACCCGCCCTCTCGATAACCTCACGGTTTAGAGATATCTTAACGCATTCGACGATAAGCATCGGACAAAACCCGCCCTTTCAATAACCTTGCGGTAACCCGAAAATTTACCTCCCACATAGGATAATTGGACAGAATGTAAATAAGTGATCGCGATTCTGATATCGGCAAATTAACCAAACATTATGTAGAACAGTCATCTTGCCCATATATTGTGGAATGCCCCCACAGGATAATAATTGACCAATATTGAGATTTTCAATAAACCCCAAGTAGGTTGGGTGTAGCAAAGCGAAACCCAACAAAACTCACACGGCTCTTGAATCAATATCCTAGAGAAGTAAATTGTTAAAGAATTTTTAGATAAGGCTGTAATGCTTAATTTGCTTGAACTGTCTTCTAACGGCTAACTTGACTCGTTGGATATAGTCTGGGTGAACTCGGAGGGAACGGGACATGGGAGATAAGTAGGGTTTGTTGAATAAGTAACAAGTAACAAGTAATGAGTAATGAGTAATGAGTAATGAGTAATGAGTAATACCAAATCCGGTATCGATATACCCGCTATATCTCACCCCTGTAGAGACGTTGCATGCAACGTCTCTACAGCGAGTTTTCGCGGTTTACAAAGCGGCTCCATTGTAACCGGATTGGGTATAATGAGTTTATTCGGGATTTCCTTGGACTCTTGCCTCCTGATTCATACAATGGGAGCATCTGTTACGAGGTACAGTAAAAACGACTAGGAAGAAATCTATCCAATCTTGACAACTGATTCAGGTGTACCTCATTGCAGCAGGAACCGCTGTAATTGTTTTATCCTCCATTATCTTGATTTATAACCCAGTGGCGACCAGAGAATGTCCCTAATATCTTACAACTGCGTTGTACCTATCTCAACGGTCAACAGAATAGTTTACTAGATGTTTCTTTCGACTCGGAACAAGAAAATATCTAAGTCGGGATAATATTCGC
>JAAHGR010001293.1 GCA_010672425.1 Symploca sp. SIO2E6 | reverse complement strand
TCTCGATGAGCTCTCTCTGCAATTTTGGGTCGATAGATCGGGTAAAGTGGTGACGGTGATCTGCAATGGGGGCGAGGGACAGCCGGACGGGGTAAGGTCTTGATTCTTGACATTGCTACTTGATCCAACTTCCGGATACGCAACTCGCTTTAAACTCCTCCAGTGTGGCACATGCTCGGGCGAAGCCCTCGGCCTCCGGCTCGGTCCAGCAAATAGCTGTCCCGCAAACAGCCGGACGGGGTCAGGTCTTGATTCTTGACATTGTTCCCTGATCCAACTTCCGGATACGAAACTCGTGTTCAACTCCCGCTCCGCTGCACATGCTCACCCGCAGTCGCGGGATCGGCCCTGTCGGGCTGCCGCCAGCGGAGCTGTCACCACATCTGCTTTGGTTCCTCGACGACAAGGGAAAGCCTTGGCGTCTCGAGTACCTGTCGGCGCTGGTGAAGAAGGCGGCCTTGAAGGCCGGCCTCTCGAAGACTGGCGGATGCCATCTCTTCCGCCATGCCTGCTCCACCCGCATGCACCTAAACGGAGCGGATGCCCGCGACGTTCAGGTGCAGCTCGGGCAATCCTCGCTTCAGACGACGCAGGTCTTCGCCCAGTGGAGCTTGTCGAAGTTGAAGGAAGCTACTTATCCGTCTTCGCGGTGACGAGCCCGTCTTCGAAAAGACGGGCTTGATCAAAGCCTCCCAGAATCTATCTAAGTTCCGTGCACGTCATCACCCGAAAGCGACTCAACGGCTTTGCCGAAAGGCATCCCGACTCAAACGAAGCGCTTGAGCGCTGGTACAGGATCGTGAAGAAGACGGACTTCCCCGACTTCGCGAAGCTGCGGGAAACCTTCCCCTCTGTCGATCAGGTGGACGGTAAGACAGTCTTCAACATCGGCGGCAACAAGTATCGACTAATCGCGGCGATCCACTATAATCGCCGCAAAATCTATATCAGGCACGTCCTCACTCACGCCGAGTACGACAAGGACGGATGGAAGAACGACTAAGCGAAAACGATGACGACCAAGCAGATAGAGCAGACGAAAAAAGCATGGCCGATGCTGTCGAGCACGCTGCGCGTGCCTCATAGCCAGGAGGACTACGAGGAGCTCGTCGACTTGCTGGACAGCCTGGTCGACGAAGTCGGCGAGGACGATTCCAACCCCTTGGCCTCGCTGATGGAAATGATCGGGGTGCTCATCGAGAAGTACGAGGACGAGAACGTCCCCGAGCTGGGCGAGCAATCTGCTTAATCCTTAGACAGACCCATTTACGAAGCCCTTGCGCGCTGACGCGCGAAGGGCTTTTTTAGTGGCCGCTCTTGGTAGCTCGCCGCGACCGGCAAGCG
>JAAHGR010001292.1 GCA_010672425.1 Symploca sp. SIO2E6 | reverse complement strand
CCATTGCCGAAGTCTGTAGTACATATGCTGGGATGCCACAGCGTTGGTTGGTGGTCGAAAGCCAATCTCGTCAACAAGCTGATCTTAAGCAACTCGACAAGCGAGTTGCTCAACAGCAGACCAAGCACCTCAAGGCGCTGGCTGAGTTAGAGACTCATCCGTTCGCTTGCGAAGCCGATGCGTTGGCTGCGGTTCAAGGGTTTGCCAAAAAACTCAAGTATCATCGCCTCATTGACATCAAGACCAAGAAGAAGCCTCACTATGCTCAACGGGGACGCCCCCGTAAAGGAGACTCTCCGAATCGCTATACTTATCATGTGCAAGCCACTTTAGTCCTCAATGAGCAAGTGCTTGCTGCTCATCGCCACCAAGCAGGACGATTCATTTTAGCCACTAACTTACTTGATGCCCAGCAGTGGTCTAATGATACCATTCTACAAGAATACAAAAATCAGCAATCTTGTGAGCGAGGTTTTCGATTTCTCAAAGACCCCCTGTTTTTCGCTTCGAGGGTTTTTGTCAAGTTACCTCAACGAGTTGCTGCCTTGGCAATGATTATGGGTTTATGTTTGCTAGTATATAGTTTAGGCCAACGCCAGCTTCGACAAGCATTAGCCGATGCCCATGCCACGATTCCCAATCAACTAGGCAAGGAAACAGCGCAACCGACGCTGCGATGGGTATTACAATGTTTTCAGTCAGTGCATTTGGTTTGGCTTGATGGACTCAAATCCCTCATTAAGCTCACAGACAAACAAAGGCACATCTTGCACTTTCTCGGTTCAGCCTGTGAAAAATATTATTTCCTTTGCTGAGAGGCCAGTAGATTCTATCATTATGACTTAGAACATCTTTATCCCGTCCGTAATGCTTTGACACAGCCACGTCTAAAGTGTTGGATTCTGGCGGAGACGGAGAAGATACTATCCTCAATGGCCATGATTAGCGATCGCATACTTTGGGATTAGCGATCACGTCTTTGATACCAAGTCAAGTCGGCTTATTCTACCTCCGTTGTCTTCATGGGATGTAAGAAACCGGGTTTCTGGGATAACTTTGGCCTACAAACGAGATGTTAGCGAGAAACCCGGTTTCTCAACCCCCAGGCGATCGCTTCCTGCAGCAGCTTGCGCTAATCCAAGATAAATTAGCGATCGCGTCTTTGATACCAAATCGGCTTATTCTACCTCCGTTGTCTTCATGGCAAGGGTTTCAGCCTTATTAAATAAAACAACTCGACCCAACAGCAGAGAATCGGCGTTGGGTTTCGCTTTTGGTAGTTCCCATGAGATTTTGGTAAAAGGGGTAACAACGCTACACCCAACCTACAGCCTTAATAAAGGGTT
>JAAHGR010001291.1 GCA_010672425.1 Symploca sp. SIO2E6 | reverse complement strand
CCTCATCTTTGGTGGCATTACCCTCATTTTCGATCGTTCCTTCTCCCTCAAAGATGACTACATATTGCCCTCCAGGAAAACGCTCGATATCTCTAAACATTAAAGTACCTACGCGAGTATACTCTGGAGGTTCTTCAGGAGCAGGCAAGGATTTAACCCAGCCATATTCGTCTAAGTCTAGTTTCTCATATTCATTTGTACTCCAAGAGCCACTGCAATCTGGTTCTCCTTTTTGGCACTGAGTAATCCATTGTCTTGAAGATTTAAAGGCGTCCAAAAAAGGCAGTTGAGTTGACCAATCTGTAATTCCATGAAGGTTTGTACCCAATGATGATGTAGGAGTTCCAATGGTTGTGATTTTTGTATTGTTTAGGTTAGTTTGAGAGACCGACTGATTGTTGTTATTTAAATGACAACTAATTAATACTAAGGAGAAAGATAAGCTAAAAAGAAGAATCGGAATAATTGACTTGAATTTGAATTTAATCAAATTAATTATGAGGTTTATGATATTCATTTATCATTTTTTTAGTCAATAATTGAGCCCTTAATCTAAACTCTATCTCTAGAGTTTTCGGTAACTATCAATGCTTATTCGTAATCATTTTTAGCAAACGCTGATACCGCTCAAGAGATATGGATATGCCAGATTTAGCTGATATCATTACAGCTCCACAACTATCTGGAACTTTTACAAAGAAATTTTCTAAATCTTGATCTGACATCGCTACATTTTTCCAATATCCCTGACAAATGCCCTGATCATCATAATAATGTCCTGATTGCTCCTTGAGAACATAATCAACAAAGACTCCATAAATTAGATATTCAGAAAAATCCACTGAACTGCATAGCGTTTCCATCCATCCTTTTCCAGAAATATTTTCAAGATGTTGATATAACTTTAAAAGATTGTCGCGTCTCCAAGTAACAATCTGACCAACATATACATGAGGGTAATCTATAGGAGGTAGACCAAGTAAACGACTGATAGAACGGTTCCATTTCAAAGAAAATTGTGTGTTGTTTCTATTAGCTACACGAAATAACCGAATTTGGTCTCCTTGAATAAAGTCTTGAAGGTTGAAAGGACGTACAAAGCCTACATCAGAATCAACAAATACTAAAATGTCTTCACTAGTGTATTTTGCCGCAGCAACTTTGATAAACTGCTGAATAAGCCAACCACGTATTGGAATGGTTTTTAGACTAAACCACAAATTTTTAGATCCCCAAGAAGGTAGACGTTTAATCCACCAAGGTAATATTGATTCTTTGGTAATAATTTTTGTATTGGGTTTTTGTAACTGAGAAAAAAGCTTAAAATCCCTCTTATCGACAATAATGTAATG
>JAAHGR010001290.1 GCA_010672425.1 Symploca sp. SIO2E6 | reverse complement strand
TATAGACAATGGGGACTTTAAATCCGGTCTCCCCTTTGTTAAGGGGGACTTTAAATCCCGTCCCCCCCTTATTAAGGGGGACTTTAAATCTTGTCCCCCCCTTTGTTAAGGGGGACTTTAAATCTTGTCCCCCCCTTATTAAGGGGGGTTAGGGGGGATCTCAACACGCAAATACCTTGTAACTAGCAACCTACTTTAATAGCTAATAGCTCAAACCACCTTTAGTTCTTGGTGTCGGTTGTGGTAAGGTCCTGACAATGACCTTCGCCAACATGACCAAGTCCCATCAGTGCTTTTTCAAGCTTTTCGTAGTCCTTAGCTGAGAGTTGGGACTCTAGTTCCGACATCTCTACCTCTAGCTTGCCATCCTCAGCTAAAGCAGCTAGGGGTTTAAAACCTAGAGCATTAGTATTAGTATCATCATCTGCTGAGGCATCAGCATCACCAAAAACGTGGTCGAAGTGGAAGGTTAACTCCAAATCAGCTGCGCCTCCTGTCTCAAGGATACCTTTGCGCTCACCACCGACAAACTCCCCACAAATATATTCGTATTCCTGGTCAATTTTGAGGGTAAAGTCGATAGTCTGCTCCTCTTTTTTAGCCTTACCCTCCATAACTAGCGTCTGACCCTCCGTCGGTTCGCTTTCCCCCTTGACCATCTTCCAGGCAAGGGCATTATATTTACCAGCAGGAGCCTCTGCCAACTCTTGGACAAGGATTGGTTCGGCACTCTCATCCCCTTCTGCTAAGTCTACGGTTTTTGCCTCCTCAAAGCTGACTTCCTCTTTTATCTGGATATCACTGTTAGCCTCGGCATGAAAAGGAGGGTCAGTTTGATAAGCAGTGATATCTGCCAGATTAACGTAAACATGGTCAAAAGAAATTTGCCAATCATCTTTGGAGACAAAACCCTCTCGGATAAAATCCTCACCATTAGCACGAATTTCCAGCTTCCCCTGTTCCTGGGTTACCGGAGTCTCATCCTGGTTTTCCCCTTGGGAACAGCCAAATAGCAAGCCAGTTGCCACAAAGGTCAGATTAGCTAAAGTTAGCAGCTGTCTGCTCATTATTGCTCCACTTGCCTTTAAAAGATTTTACAGACTACAACCCATAAGACAGGTTTTCGCTAAAATTTGCAATGCCCCTAGTAGGCATTTGGTGGTGTGGCACAGCTGAAGGTAATGGGGGGATGGGGAGATGGGGAGGACAAGGAGGACAAGGGAGATGGGGAGATAGGGAGATAGGGAGATGGGGAGATAGGGAGGTGGGGAGGGAAAGAGTGAAGATGGCGGTGGGGGCGGTATGATGAAAAGAAGATAGGGAGAAGGGGAGGAGGGGAGGACAAGGAGGAAA
>JAAHGR010000129.1 GCA_010672425.1 Symploca sp. SIO2E6 | reverse complement strand
TAGCTTTTGTGCTAAATGTGCTGCCACGATTTTTTCTCGCAGATCGACTGAATATGCTTTCATTCGTTATATCGCCCTTATCCAACACTAAAATCAAGTGTACCGCATAACAGCGGGAACCGCTGTAAGTGTTTAGCCGGATTTGATATAAGATTGCTCGCTAGCTGACCCCATAAGATTGCTCGCTAGCTGACCCCATAAGATTGCTCGCTAGCCCACCTCTTGAGAGCGATCGCGCAACAATGAATGAACCTCTTCTTGAAATGCAGCTAAGTCGCTAACCGTAATTGCCCGTCGCAAGAGATCGGTGAGAATGGTTTCCTCTTTCAGCAAGGCAAGCGCTGCGGTTAATTCTTCAGGTATCGTTGCAAAACGCACCCTGAGCACCTCCAAGATAGCTTCAATACTTTTCTCATAACGTCCTTGTTCAATTCCCAAACGTTCTACACTGGTTACATAAGGCATTTGATTTTCCTCCTCATAACGTTGGATTTCTCGAGTAAAGTTTTCTTCAAGAGATGCGGGTAGGGTCATCATCCAGTCGATTAAGCGGAATACCTCTAGGATATCTTGTCTTTCATATCCTTGTTGGTAGAGATTTTTGACAATTCTCAGTTTGCCTTGATAGCGACTATCGGGATCTTGGCGCGTTTTTTGAGTTTCGCGATGTGCCGCGACGATGACGGCAAAGGGATTGGTGCTTTCAGCTAGGGTTTTAGCGGTGTAGTCGAGCAGTTTCACCGTAGGAAATTTGAGGACTACTTGACCACCAAGAATGTCATAACTGTATTCTGTAGGTCGCCATGACTTCTGTTCGTCGGCTAAAACAGCTAAACTGAGGACTTTCTGCCGATAGCGAATGTAGATGAGGCTATTATAAACATACATGCGCTCGGCGAATTCAGATTCCGGTTGGCTTTGGACTTCAATATGAATCAAAAACCATGTTTCTTGTCCGTTTCGCAGCCAAACTTTAACCAAGCGATCGCAAGTCTGGCGTCCGGTTTCCGCTTCTCGGACGATTTTCTGGAATTCTTGATCGAGGAATTCATAACCTCGCTCCCAATCAATGCCATCATGGACTTGGGGAAAGAAAAAAGCCAGAAAGAGTTGAAAATAAACAGAAATTGCTTCTTTCCAGGGGGAGTCGTAGTCTGCACGGGTTTCGTTGTCGGTCATTACCAGAGATAGCACGCAACAATCTCCAATGTAAAGGATTATTTTCTTGCTAGAGAATTGTTTTGGTTTTCGTCCCTCAATTTCAGCACATGATGTGGGATCATGCGATTGCATCCTCATTTGCTGGAGTCCCGGGAAAAAAGACGAAGTTATTTTTGGACAGCTCCTTAGATTCTTTTTCACCAAAGATCTATTGGTTATTTTCGTTAATGCTTTCACAAAGAGTGCGATCGCTCTCACTCACATTCGGGTTATGCTCCAGATAATCCCCTGCCCAATTACAACCACGCATCAGTAACTCATCTAGATCATTTAGAGCTAAATTAATCTTCCACAAAATAACAGTTCTATCATCACTAGCGGTAGCAAGAGTATTGCCGTCAGGGCTAAAACTAACACTATTAATTGCAGCACCACTCGTCTGGAGAGTTTGGAGTGGTTTACCATCTCTAGACCAGAGTTTTACTGTTCCGTCACTACTACCACTGGCAAGTATCGTACCGTCGGGGCTAAAGCTGACGCTATTGACTATACCAGTATATCCTTCGATAGTTTTAGGTTCTTGAACTGTCCAATCTTGACTTGTCAAATTCCAGAGCCGAATAGTTCCGTCCAGACTTACGGTAGCAAGAGTCTTGCCATCAGGACTAAAACTGACATTATTGACTTCGCTAATATGTCCCTTGATAGTTGTAGGTTCTTGATCTGTCAAATTCCAGAGCTGAAGAGTTCCGTTTAAACTTACGGTAGCAAGAGTCTTGCCATCAGGACTAAAACTGACATTATTGACTGGAGCATTGTTTCCCTGGAGAGGGGTAATTGTTTTATCGTCTAGGTTCCCGAGTTTAACGGTTCCATCTGTACTCACAATAGCAAGGATTTTGCCATCAGGGTTAAACTTGACACTGTAAACATCATCTTGATCTCCGAAGGGATTTGTCGGTTCTTGACTTTTTGTTAAATTCCAGAGTCTAATGGTTCCATCTACACTAGCACTGGCAAGGAATTTTCCATCAGGGCTGAAGCTGACGCTATTAACCCAGTTTTCATCCCCTTGGAGTGTTTTGCTCAATGTACCATTTTCTTTCCAAAGCTTCACAGTTCCATCGAAGCTGGCAGTGGCAATTAACAACTTACCGTCAGGACTAAAGCTGACACTATCGACTGCAGCGTAATGCCCAAATAGAGTTTTGGTTTCGAGATTATAGCCCTCAACGCTCCAGAGTCTAACGGTTAAGTCTCTGCTAGCGGTGGCTAAAGTTTTGCCATCAGGACTGAAGCTAATACTTGTAATCCCCCTATTATTACCTCGGAAGGTTTCGAGTTCTTGAGCTTCTCGACTCCAGAGCTTTACAGTTCCATCTAAACTACCAGTGGCAATTATCTTACCATCAGGACTGAAACTGAGACTCGTGATACCAACTTTATTTTCTGGAAGGGATTTTAACAATTCACCCTCTAGGCTCCAGAGTTTAACTATACCATCAGCACTGCCAGTAGCAAGGATTTGACCATCGGGACTGAAACCGACACTATTTACTGTATCTGTATGTCCCTGAAGATTAAGTAGTAGTTTACCGTCTAGACTCCAGAGTTTAACTGTGCCATCAGCACTGCTAGTAGCAAGGATTTTACCATCGGGACTGAAACTGACACTATTTACTGTATCTGTATGTCCCTGAAGATTAAGTAGTAGTTTACCGTCTAGGCTCCAGAGTTTGACTGTGCCATCAGCACTGCTAGTAGTAAGGATTTGACCATCGGGACTGAAACTGAGACTATTTACGGTATTTGTATGTCCCTGGAAACTATCTAGTTGCTCACCGTCTAGGCTCCAGAGTTTAACTGTGCCATCAGCACTGCCAGTAGCAAGGATTAGACCATCGGGACTGAAACTGACACTATTTACGGTATCTGTATGTCTCTGGAAACTATTTAGTTGCTCACCGTCTTTATGCCAGAGTGTTATTGTGCCATCAGCACTGCTAGTAGCAATGACTTTACCATCAGGACTGAAATTTACGCTATTAATCCAACTTCTATGAGCTTCTGAACGCTTTTCTTCCAAACGATTGCGCTCTCTGACTCCATAAACCGCTTGTTGTAATGCAGCTAAAGTCTGAGTTTGGTTATCGGTTTCTACTCCAATCACTGACTTAAGCTGTCTTCCTGCTCTTAAAGCTTCTATAAGTGGATCAAGCGACTCCCTATTTGCGTTATAGAGGGCTTCTGAAGATTCATTAATAGCCTTGATTTCACTGTTTTTGGATTCCTGGAAAAATGATATAGTTGTGAGTAATACCCCGATCAGAGATGCTGCGATAGAGATCAACGTTAGTGTGTTTATTAACCTATTTTGCTTGACTTCGATAAGTCGTCGCTGCCCTTTCTCTTGTTCCAACTTAGCTTTCTCTTCTTCCAACTCAGCAATTATTAGAGCACCCTGTCGTCTGCGGATAGAGGTAACCAGATAGTCATTTACCAATTGATAGCGGTCAGCTGGATGCTCTGGCACAAGTAAAACTAATCCTGAGCTTTCTAAAATCTCTAAGATTAAATCTATTGTTTCTGCTTTTAATTTTAAATCAGATGCTAACTCTGCCCTAGTCTTGAGCAGTCGATTGTAGTTTTCGTCAGTAAGTGAGTACAGAATTTGCTGAGCCGCAGATTCATTTTCAGGGCCACAGTCCGCAATAACTTCTTGTAGAAAGCGCGTCAGTAATTTTTTGTGAGAGCCAGATTCCTGATATTGCTCTAGAGTTGTAATGTTATCAACTTGTAATTGATAACCCAAAATCTGTAACTCAATGGGACGGATTTCACCACGATCTCCGGCTAAATCGTTGACCAGTTGCTTGATTAATTCAGGTTCCAAATAAAATCGAGCTTTATTGGTTAAAGTTCGGATAAATTCAGCGCCATCTTCAAGAGATAAATGTTCGAGATGATACAGAACATCTTTGCTTAAAATATTCTTAATAGTTTCTAGTTTAATTGAACGCTCAAATTGCAATAAATAATGCAAATGATTTTCGTTTAATAACAAAATAACTTTAATGTGTAGCAGATGGTCAATGCAGTCTTTCAAAAAATCAAAAAAAACCTTCTGCTCAGCTCTCCTTTGTAGAGGAAAAAAGGACTCTTCAAATTGATCAAAAATTAAGACTGTCAGTAAGTTTAATTCATCATTAGCTCGCCGCAACTTTTCTACGAGACTCGTTACTGATTCTGGTTCAACATAATCAGTAAACCCTCTTGCTTTTAGGGCCTTAACCAATGACTTGCCCAATTGCCTAACCCAGTCAGTATAGACTCGTATAGTAATTGGCAGTACATCTCGTTGGACCATAGATCGTTGCTGAAGAATTGGCACTAATCCTGCATAGATTAAGGAACTTTTACCAACTCCAGATTGTCCATGAATAACAGTTAACTTAGATTGAGTATTGCCAATTCTTGTGAGCAAATTATTGATATCTTTTTGTCTACCAGAAGCTATGATCTCGTCTGCAACCATTTCAGGCTGCTCAACGTTTGCCAGTCTAGAATGGGCTATCTTTCGTTTTGGCTGTAATCTCCCTGCACCAACAAAGGCTTTCAAGCCAAACTGTTGTTCAATACGGATTCTTTCTTGTTTAACTGTAAATGCAGCTAGATAGTTACTCTGTTCCAAGTATACTTCTCGCAAGTTTGCCAAAATTCTAATGTAAAGCTCTGGATCATAATGAGGTTGAGTTTCTCTTTTGGCTCTTTCGAGATACTTGATACTCTCTTGATACTGACCAAAACCTTTTTCGGCTATTGCCAATAACAACCAATACCAACCTCGATGCAATCTTTGCATCCACTCTACTTGGACTGGTTGCTTTGATGAGGTAACTGTTGATTGAGTAGAAGAAAGTTTCTCTAGTACGGAGAGTGCTGCTTCTGCTAATTGCTTAGCTTTAGTCCAAGCTGATTTGGCTAAAGCAACCTCGGCGAGAAAACCATAATCTTGAGCTAATTCAATTGAATGAGGATTTTTTTGATGTAGATTTAGAGACTTTTGGGCTAAAGTCTCTAACCCTTGCCATCTTTGCGATCGTTGCAAGATTAGAGAGAATTGAGTAATAAATTTGTTAACTAAAGCGAGAGGCAATCCCTGGTCTAAAATATCAACACATCGCTCGAATGCATTGTCTTCTGGACTTTTTCCAGAAGAACATAACCCCATATGAAATAAAACCAGCGCTTCCCAATCGAGGCAGGTTATTCTTTGCCAGATTTTTAAGCTCTTTTGATAGTATTCTAAGGATTGCTCATAATGTTTGCTTGCATAGCAGTTTCTACCTAGCATAAAGTAAAAACTAGCTTCCAACTCTGGCTCTACTTCTTGATCGTGATCTTGTAAATCTTGCCAAGCTGACTCAAATTCTGACAGATTAGCCAGCCCTAGTTTCAGCCTATATAAAAACTTTTGAGGATGATAATCTGGAAAATCAACCAAGATCTGCTTGGCTTTTTGAGAAAGAGTATAGATTAACTCATAAGATAAGGAATCAGGAGGTGTTTGAAATTGCTTACTTGTGCCCCAACTCTCAAAATCAGGAGCAACTCGAAGCAGTTTAGTTTGAACTTGATCATTAATCCACAACAATAGTGGGAAATGGAAATTTTTCCGAAACTCTTCTCGCACTTGGTTAGTTGCAGCTAGCAACTTATCAAGATCATCAACAGACTCCAAGCCCAAGACGATCACAGTCCCTGGCTGTTCATCTCCTAGTTCCTGCCTAATCTTAGCATAAAGCCTACGATCAGACTTTTTCAGAACAATCTCGCGGATGGGAACAGAACAGATTTCTCGCAGCCGCTGCGTCATTTGCTGCTGTACATAAGTATAGTTACAATGTGCAAAAATGAGTGAGAATTGACCCTGAGAAGCCTTAATTGCCCAAGCCAATCTTTGCAACGCCTGCTCGTTGTAGTCAGCAACCTCTTTTGTAGAATGGGAGATACTCATAGCTGTAATTCCTTAGCTTCTGCCAAAATCGGATTAACGCCAAACCAAGGTTCTTCTCCATCATAATACTCGTAAACAAAGCGACTGCGGATTAATAGTTGATATCCATCATCCCCAGTCACTTTCTTTTCCTTGGCTACTTGACGCAGTAAGTCCCACTCATTTCTAGTTATCGCCAAGACGAGTCTATAGCGCTGCCTCCGAATTATGCTTTCTAGGACATCACGAGAAAGAGGCAGTTTCCCTTCCTCCATAATCCATTCCTGGAGAAACCGAAGCAAATTCCGCACATGACCCCCACTAGCAAGACATAAACGCTCTAAAGTCTCAGGACTGTCAAAAATTGCTGTGATTTTACTCAAACGCTGCTGTGGTTCTACATCTGGGAAGGCTCTGGCTAGCACCATTTGTTGCAGCAATGCCATTCCTTCTGGATGTCTACTACCGTTGCGTAACTGTACAGGTACCATTGGCAGGACTTTAGGGTCAGTCATAAAACGTTCAGTCACCATCCCAAAGTCATTGGAAAACCTTAGTGACAGTGGAATAGTGTAAACGACGTGACAACACAGTCCTCGTAACTGTGCGCCTCGATCTGCAAACAAATATTCTGGTTGAAGACGACCAAATGGCTTTGGAGTAGAATTTACCCGGTCAAGATTATCGACAATTACGACTAGTCCCTTTTTCCCCTTCTGTTTCAATTTCTTGATAGCAGGCTCGATCACCTCCTGATTAATTGCCTCTATAATCCCATTCGTGCGTGGCTCTAGATATCCTCTCAACTTATCGCGTTGCTTGGGACTTGCTTTGGTTTGAGTTGTAATGGTGGCAATTCCCACAGAGAATTCCACCTCAGATAACTCCATCGGTGTTTGTAAAATATCTTTAACTTCGCCGAATAATTTCTGAAAGTACCCTGGCTTAAGGCTAATACCAGCCTCTTCCAGACTGGCACTAACTCGACGAGCGATCGCCAGTAAAATATCACTGACATCAACATCGCTCATCTCCAGGTCTTGATCGGACTCGAAGTAAACGACATGAAATCCTGACCGCTCCAAATCCGCCTTTAACCGCAGCAACTCAGTAGACTTGCCGCAGCCAACATGCCCGGTAAACAGTTCACAGATGGGCTGATTGGTTGAAAGGATAGCAATTTTTCTTCTAATTTTTTCAATAATCTGACCCCCACGCACTGAAGAGAAATCAATGTAATACTTTCGAGCCTCCTGATTCTCCACAGCCAAGGTTTTACTGGGATACATTGCTTGGTACAATTTCTCTAAATCTATGGTCATATTACGTTGATCTTATATATTGGTTATTTTTCTTCTATATTATCCAAGGGGCGCAAGCATTGCGCCCGTTATTGCATACGCCCATTATTGCATACGCCCGTTATTGCATACGCCCGTTATTGCATACGCCCGTTATTGCATACTATATCTACAACCAATTACCTACTAGCACAAAAGCAGACCAAAAGTAAGGGTGAGCAAATTCCTTCTCCTGCAAAACTGCTAGTTGAGCCTGTCGTAGAGCTTCTGTTTTGGTAACATTGGGTTTGGCTAACTCCTGGTAAAAATGATTCATCAATAAAGCAGTAGCTTCATCGTTGACATACCACAGAGAAGCAGCAGTACTACGAGCTCCGGCTCTTACCGCTACCCCAGCTAATCCTAAAGCTGCTCGGTTGTCTCCAGCTGCGGTTTTGCAAGCACTCAGAACGAGTAATTCAATGGGCTGAGTCTGCTTGGTATCAGCACGCAGAAGAGTATTAATGTCCTCAATTTGCAGTTTTCCATTCCAGGTGAGGAGAAAGGTCTCTTCATTACTACTACTAAATTCACCGTGAGTTGCGAGATGAACTATTGGGTAAGGAGTGTCATTAACTGCTGTCTTAAAGTTGATGTTAGTGAAGGATTGATTGAGTAGGATATCGGCAGGAACTTGAGCTTGGATCCGCTGAAGCTCTTGATCCACATTGGGCAGTGCTTCAAACCCGTGACGTGCCTCCGTTAATCCACCAGAAAGCACTTGGATTTGTTCTCTGGCTAAGGGTTTGGGGTCTATTAGTTCTAAACTCGGAGCCAGAGCAATGCTATATTTTTCTATTACATATCTATTCCCATCATGGAGGGCCGCCAGGGAAATGTTGCGTAGTCCTCCATCCAATACAAATACGAGATTTTCAATGTTATTAGCTGCTAAGTCAGCTTCGATGGGACTGATTAACCAATTATAGACTATTTGGGAGAGGGAGAAGCGTTTGTTGTCGAAGATTCGTTCCCTTTTACTAGCGAGAGATGCCCGTAGTTTGGTCAGGGTGTCTTCTATTTCTGCCTGGGATAAATTAGTGGTGTAATGGTGTAACTTTTGTCCTGGTAAGGCGACAATTACTTCCAGTGAATTATCTAGTATAATTGTATAGAAAATGGCGGCAGTTGAGTCTATGTCGTCGATGGACTGGGGTGTAGTATTCAGGCAGGCATCCCGAAAAAAGTTGTCTAGTTCAGCTAACTGAAGATCTTCAATTACTTCCCTGGCTTGCTGGAGATTTGCTTGACTGGGTTTGGATTGCAACAGTAACTCTGCTAACTCTCGGTAGACTGGTTCGACACTCTCCTTGAAGGAAAATCGGATATTTGAGTTAACTCCGACTAAATCGCTGCGTATTGACTTGAGGCTCTTCACTGATTGAGTATAGGCAATAATGGCTTGCTCTGGCTTTCCTTGGGCTTTGACAATCCTACCCAGCTGCCATTGCCACTGGTAAGCTAGATCAGAAGCATCCCTGTCTTGGATAATGAATAGGGCTTTTTCCGTTAGTTTACGCGCTTCTTCCCAGCGCTGGTGCTGTTCATACAAATTCCCCAAACTCCCTAATCCATAAGCTTCGGCTCTTTTATCTCCTAAGTTCTGAGCCTTATGAATTGCCGTTGCTAATAATTGAGCTATATTGTGCTCATTAGTAATTCTCTTCCCCTTGAGCAAACTCCTCGCCAGATTAATTCGGGCATAAATTGCTTGCTGATTAGGGGGCAATTCGGTTAATTTTGACTGGATTTGAGGCACTAAAGCTGTTGCCTGGGACCATTCTTCTTGTTTGACTAACAGATTCAATTGATTGAGCTGCGCCTGAATTTGCATATCTGGTGAGGTGGCTTCCTCAAAAGCCTGTTGATAGTAATCTAAGGCAGCTTCTGGTTGTTGTTGTAACCTCTTAGTATTGCCTAAACTGAGGAGAGTAGTAGCAACTACTTCTGAGTTGAGTAAATTTTTAGCGATCGCTAAACTTGCTTCTAAGGTTGCTTGGGAGTTATCATATTTACCCACCTTCTGCAGAACATCACCCAAACTCTGGAGAGCCTTGGCTTTCAGCAGACTATCCGGTTCCTCTACCAAGGTTTTCTGGATTTGTTCCAAGGTTTCAGTAGCCTGAGCATAAAACCCTATTACTCGTAGAGCTTGAACTTGGTTAATCTGGCTTCTAGTATATCCGGTAGGGTCACTAATTTGTTGATAATTTTTGCTGGCTTGTTGCCAGGTTAAGAAAGCTGCTTCCGGCTGAGCGAGGGATAATTGTAATTTTCCTTGGACTTCAAGGGTTTGGGCTAGTAATCTGGTACGGTCTGGGGTATCCTCCAATTGCTGTAGTAGACTGAAACTTTGTGCGATCGCTTCTTGTGCTTGCTGCCACTCTCCTGTGTACTGGTAAACCAAAGCTAGATTTCTCCTCGCGATCACTTCCCCAACCCGATCCCCTTGGCTAGCATAGTTATGAATAATCTGCTTTAACAATTTGGCTGCTTGAGTATATTGTCCCCTCTCATAAAGTTGCTGCGCCTCTTGTTCTAAGGTTGGTTGTTGGTTGTTGGTGACAGGAGAGGCAGCAAGGGAAGCTTGAGAAACCCAGTTTCTGAGGATACTGGACTGACTCTCTAGTGCTTGAGCTGATTCTACACTGCAAGCAATAGATAAAATACCAATAGTTAAAGCAGTCAGATCATTCATTTTTACCTCTTCGATAATGGGAGATAAACGGAGAATAAGACTTATTATAGCAAATCTGCCTATTCTACCCTCAGTTTTTCTTAAGCCTTCTTCCATTTTACATTCTCAATTCTCAATTCTCAATTCTCAATTCTCAATTCTCAATTCTCAATTCTCAATTCTCCAAATATGTCTTATAACGACTTTAAAACCATTAGCCAAGCCAAATCCAGCTTTGATCTTAATACTACTCTGATTGATCTGTTTTCTCAAATCGAGCTTACGGGGTGACAATAATAGCTGAAACTATTGTATATCAATGCTTTTAGCGAGCACCGATGGAGGAAAAATAGGCGTGTTTTTCTCATGCACGGGTAAATCATTCCCTATGAAGCCTCCCCAAAGCCTATAAAATCGTTGAGACGCTTAGGTCAAATCAGCCTTCGCCGCCTCTATTTTTTTGAATTACTATGAAGCTATAATTATTGCTATACAAAGGTTGTAGCTATAGTTGTCACCCCGTCATGGATGAAAAGGATCTAAGTATTGCTAAGATTCTGACAATTTTAAGTGAACCTATTAGGTGTTAGGTGTTAAAAGAGTGAATTTCGCTTCAATCTAAAATCTAAAATCTAAAATCTAAAATATCTCTGGTCAGGGGTACTTTAATACAGTAAATTACATCTGCCCAAGCAAAGAGGTTTTCCCTGAAATAACCGCCTCTTTCTCCGTAAGCCTCATCGGTAATTTCTAAAGCTTTCCCATAGCCTTGTTCAAATCTGCGTTCATCTTCTTGACTACAGTAGGGAAGATGTTGCGGCAATAAACCAACTCTTTTTTCGTTGGGGAAGCTGGGTTTAATATAGGCAACTTTCATTGTTTGCTGCTGCGGTTAATGACAATTAATTAGGATTTGCTGAATAAGAAGGAGTGGCAAGGGGAGGGAACAGGGAATAGTGAGAAGAGTATTTTAGTTCTCTTAATATTTATTAACATACTTTCTTTGTTTATGCCTACCTACTTAAGCGTTTATTTGTTGTTGTAAGATAAGGCTTGGTTTTATATCAAGTCCGGATAATTAATTATAATTCCCGAATACCTTGCAACCTTCTTTCTTCCCTCCTGCCTCGGAGCCTCCTGCCTTGTTTCCACCAAAGTGTAAGTATTCAACCGGACATGATATTAATCGTCGTCATGGTAATTTTCCTCAATGCAGGTTAATTGACTCAAATTAATTCCACGGAGAAAATTCCGGCTGTTTTAACAGCTGTCGTCGAAAGCTATTGGCTGGTTGATGTATTGCCTCATAACTGTTTACTACTAAATTAACAGTTGCTAAAGGACAACCGCTAGCGCTAATTGCAGCAATTTACTGTTGGGGAGTAATTGAATGGCACGAAGATAAGCTGAAACTTTCGTTGAAAAGGGGTGTGAGGAGAGGGTCGGGGTGAGGGGAGTGTGGGAAGAAAAGAGAGTAAACAAAAGTCCCCCGTGGAAAGCGAAGTATCCTCTGGCAACTCCTGTGGAAGTCAAAGCGTAGCATCCTCTGGCTTCCCCCTTTCAAAGGGGGACGGGAGGGGGATTCCAAGGGGGATGCGAGGGGGATTAACAATGTACCGCATAGCAGAGCCAACTGCTGTAAATCTAAGCAGCTGCCTTGATGGGGGTTTTTTCCTCTACTGAAGATTGTTGCAACCTTGCTTCCTCTGCTAGAAACTCCGCTAGTTGCAGTTCAATCTTATCCTTGATCAGCTGGCGATATTCCAGGAAATGTTCGATTTGAGCACAAACTGATAAGTAACTGGGTATTCCTCGCCGGTTGTGTCGGTACATACTAAATAGATAAGGCCAGAATGTCCAACGAGTCTTGCGCACAACCCCTTGTCGCCAGCAGATAATTAGTAGTGCTCGAATGAGTATCCAATTGGGGTCTTTCTTCGCAGCCTTTTTCTTCTTCGGAGTTTTGTGACATTGTGCCTCTCCTAAAATGCGATAGTGACGGTAAGTGCGATCGAGAAAGTTCTGGGGATCGTAAAGTTGCCAGAATGCCTGGATGTATTCCTGGACAATCTCTTCCAAAGGACGAGTGGGTATGAAGTTCATCAAAGTCGTCTGATTGATATTACCTGATTTACCCCGCAGGCGTCCTTCCTTTTCTAAGCGATGCCACAGTGCAGTATCCGGTAATGCTTGCAACATGCTAAAAATAGCAGTGGGAATCGAGGTTTTCTGGACGAATTCCACAATGCGATCGCCTGCGCCTGGTTTTTCCCCATCAAAGCCGATAATAAATCCTGCCATAATCCGCAATCCTGACTTGGTGATGGTGTTAACGGATTCACTCAGAGGATCTCGCGTATTTTGGTACTTGTGGGTTAAAGCTAAGCTATTAGCATCGGGAGTCTCAATGCCTAAAAAGACTGCCCCAAAATTGCAAGCAGTCATGAGATCCATTAGTTCCTGGTCTTGGGCCAAATCCACTGAAGCCTCTGTGTCAAACGAGAAAGGATAGCCATGTTCCTCCATCCAAGGCTTTAGTTCCCGCAACAACAACTTAACATTGCGCTTATTGCCAATGAAGTTATCATCCACCATAAAAATACTGCGTCGCCAACCCAACTCATAGAGCCGTTCTAGTTCTGCTAAGAGTTGAGCAGGGCTTTTTGTCCGAGGTTTGCGCCCGTAGAGGACAATAATATCACAAAATTCGCACTGAAAGGGACACCCACGGGAAAACTGGATCGACATTTCCGAATAGCTGTCAAAATCCAGTAAATCGTAGCGGGGAATGGGGGTATCGGTAACATCCGGCTTTTCTCCCCCGGAACGGAAGACTCCTTGACTTTCGCCTCTCTCAATGGCTTCTACAAATAGAGGCAAAGTAATTTCCCCTTCATCGAGAACCAAATAGTCAGCACCCACTTCTTTAGTTTCCTGAGATAAGGCGGTGGGGTAAGGGCCACCAACTGCCACCTTCTTACCCCGTCTTTTCGCCTCCCGGATTTGAGCGAGTAAGTCCTCCTTTTGGACAATCATCCCAGAGACAATCACCAACTCGGCCCATTCCCACTCAGCTTCGGTAATCTGACGGATATTACGATCTACTAGTTTAAACTCCCAGGTTTGGGGCAAAATTGCCGCTACCGTCACTAAACTTAAAGGCGGTAGCATGGCCTTACGCCCCACCAATGCTAAGGTTTTCTCAAAAGACCAAAAGCTTTTGGGGAACAGGGGATACACAAGTAAAGCTCTCATATAAGCTCAAACCTCATTTGTTTGTTATCAGGACTTGAAAACCATAGTCAGCAGTCAGACAAGACCAAAGTGCTATCAAACCATTATTGTGACATACTCATAGACCGACCCATTCCCCTACAGGATGCCTCAATCTTAATCTCTTGTGGAACAGGCTTACTAATCTTTGGTGGAACAGGCTTCCAGCCTGTCTGTCACGCTACGAATGAAAGAAACATACCCTGCTACTTCCTACCCACTGCCTATTCCCTATTACCTATTTCTTATTGCCTATTCCCTGCTTCGCAATCTTTGCGAGGATATGTTATGATTCAGGGAGCAGCGTCTACTTCGTGGCTACAACCCTTACTGGGTAAGAGCTGCTAGAGTTTTGGTTCATTACTTGATGTTGACAAAAAATATAGTGTGCATGGGAAAAAAGTACTCCCTTAGAGTGAGGCATTCGCAGCAAAAATGGTAATTGACCAGCTTCGCTGGTGTCCAAAGCGATCGCGATCAATTACTCGACGACTGCTATGCTGCTACGTACCATGTTACACAAACGCGCCTAAAAGATACATATTTTGTCTCCTTAAGGAGATGGAGAAAGGGTGCTGACTTTTTAAATAAGCATTTTAACAATCAGCAAGATTAACAATATTTTAGGCATCTATTCAGTCGTAAAAAGTTTTTAGATTGTTACGAACTACACATGAACATGCCTCAAAAGCCTCATTGAGAAATTAGTTACATAATTTTTATTCTATATCAATAAGCAGGACTTAGCATAATTATTTGGTACTTTATTGCAATTGATACCAAATCCGGCATACATACCCTTGTTATGCCCCACCCTGTAGA
>JAAHGR010001289.1 GCA_010672425.1 Symploca sp. SIO2E6 | reverse complement strand
TAAGGTATTATTTTATAGTGGAAAAATGTGCGCACATATAGAGTACCCCAAGGATGCGATCGATTTCTCTTATTGAGGTTTTCAGCAAGTCCTATATAAAGTGCCAAGTTCGAGCACAGATATTGTAACTGAACTAAATCCTATCTTTAATCTTGCTGTAGTTGCTTCAGTAGCTCTAATACTTCTTGCTGGTTAGCAGTATCTCCTCGCTCAGCATAAAGTTTGGCAGCCTTTTGGAAATCCTGAATTCCTTTTTGTTTGTCTACCAATTTGGAGTATGCAATCCCACGGTTGTAGTAGACATCAGCATCCTCAGGATTAATTTCGAGCGCTTGAGTAAAATCAGTGATCGCTTTATCTAATTCTCCTCTGTCAGAGTAGGCAACCCCACGGTTGTAGTAGGCTTGAGCATCCTCAGGACTGACGGGGTGACAATAATAGCTGAAACTACTGTATATCAATGCTTTTAGCGAGCACCGATGGAGGAAAAATAGGCGTGTTTTTCTCATGCACGGGTAAATCATTCCCCAGGTCGCCTCCCCAAAGCCTATAAAATCGTTGAGACGCTTAGGTCAAATCAGCCTTCGCCGCCTCTATTCTATTGAATTGCTAGGAAGCTATAATCATTGCTATACAAAGGTTGTAGCTATAGTTGTCACCCCGTCAGCTTAAGTCCATCACAATCGGTGCGATGCCGACTAACCCACCCCTAGCCCCTCCCAGGAGGGGAACCGGAACTTCAATACTGCCTCTAGAAGGGGTCAGGGGAGGCTCCTCCTCCTGGCTCACAAGGGTAGGTTTTTAATATTTCGGTCAAGAAGAGACAAGGAGGACAAGGAAGGAAAGTAGACATATGTTGATGTTTCACGAAAAACTGGGATGAATGTTGCATCTGGGATTTTTAAGAACCGAACAAAAATTTATACGGTTTTCCTCATGAGTCTTCTTGTCTACCTTGTCTACCTTGTCTTGTCCCCACCCGTAAGTAAAAAACAAACCCCTTGTCAGCTCCTGGGCTCCCCCTCCTGGGAGGGGGTTGGGGGGTGGGTTAAAGCCTTTTACCGGAGGTGTCTGACTCCACGCTAGTTCGCCAACTGTATCTTTAAACTCCAAGCATGATCAGGGTTTTGCTGCTTGTTAAGAATAGTGCCATATTGGAAACATTATATATGTGCGCACATTTTCCCATTGTAAAATGATAATAGCAAAAAATGACAGAGAATGCAACTAAGCTGTCAGCTTTTTGGGAAAGCTAATGTTGTAGGCAATCGCGTGACTAACACGCCAGTGGACACTAGTGATTACTACCCACTCAATGTTGGTCTTATCTGTTCTGAATAATTTTGAGCAAACCG
>JAAHGR010001288.1 GCA_010672425.1 Symploca sp. SIO2E6 | reverse complement strand
TCTCCAAAGAACTCAATGAAGCTAGGCTGAGCTACATGCTAGCGCAAACAGAGCAGCAGAGAAAGAAACGAAAAGATAGCGTCTTGCTAATAGATGATACTTTATGTGAACACGTTGGCAGTTTATTTGATTATGTTGATCGACATTACAATCATGCGAACCAGAGCTATCCACTCGCACACAATCTGGTCACGGCCCATTACGTCAGTGGTGCGGTGAGATTTCCCATCGATTATCGCTTATATCGGCGTTATGAGGAGTACACGGATTGGGAGAGTTACGCCAAAAAACACTATCCAGATGAAGCAATTCCGAAAAAGAAGAAGGACAGAGCAAAATTTCGACGCAAAATTGAGCCAACTCTTTTAACGGATTCAGACTTTCTTAAGTTGCATCAGTCATTTGCGACCAAAATCGAGCTATCTGTCCAATTAGTTGAGACAGCACTAACGAATAATGTCCCATTTGATACTGTTCTTTTCGACAGTTGGTACTTATCCAAAGACTTGTTGGCGGTGTTGAAGAAGCACAATAAGAACTGGATTAGCATCTTGAAACAAAATCGTGTTGTGGCGACCCAATCATTCGCTTTGAAAGATGAAGCAGGTGAATTTGTCCAATTTGAGCGAACCAAAATGCAAATCAAGGAGATTATTCCTTTGATTCCCGCTTCTGCCTTTCGTCCCACTGAGGTTGATGGAACAACTTATTATGTATTTACCAAGAATCTATCCCTTACCTCTCTAGGAAAGGTTCGTTTAGTTATCTCATTTGACAATGCTGAATGTCAGGGGAATCCTGTTGTTTTGGTGACCAATTGTTTGAGTTGGAATGCGAAAAAAATCATTGCCACTTATTTATGTCGCTGGCCGATTGAGACCTTTTATCAAGATAGTAAGCAACTGCTTGGTCTGGATGAATACCGTATGCGAAGCAGTCAAGCCATTGAAAAACATTGGTCATTGAGTTTCGTGGCCTATTCCTTCTTGCACTTGGACTGTTTGCCACTTTCCAATGGTAAGCAAAACTGTCTCTCACTTAGTTCATCCCTAGGTTCTGCCGTTCGGCGCCAGCAAAAAGCGGCCATTCAATCTCTTATTTTATATGCTCATCATTTTCTTCAGGCTGGAAAAGATATTTCTCGCTTGTTTGATCACTTATTTGCCAAACAATCTCTATCTTTTTGCTGAGTGACAAACCGTTTACTATTAAATGTCACTGAAAATCACAACTTTCGAGTAAAGTGATGAATTGAATCGTCGCTTTGTCAGGAACGGGGAATTTAAATGCTCAACTCGTTTGTTTCCCGTTCCTTAGGTGCGCAGGTAAGATGCGCCGTTGACATCCACAATACAGCCG
>JAAHGR010001287.1 GCA_010672425.1 Symploca sp. SIO2E6 | reverse complement strand
ATCGGAATCTCTGTTCCCCTGTAGCCACGGTTTCTTGACAGTTATAGATTTTAGATTTTAGATTTTAGATTTTAGATTTTAGAATTGAATAAGTCTTAAATCTTCCAATCTAAAATTCCCTAATAGCGTAAGTTGCTAGTTAAAAGTATTAAGTGTTTTGATCCCCCCTAACCCCCCTTAACAAGGGGGGGACCGGATTTAAGTCCCCCGTGGAACTAAAAGCGTAACATCCTCTGGCTTCCCCGTTGAAGCAAAAGCGTTCGCGAAGCGTTCTCCTTTCGGAGTAGCATCCTCTGGCTTCCCCCTTATTAAGGGGGACGGGAGGGGGATCCTAAGGGGGACGGGAGGGGGATCCAAGGGGGATACGAGGGGGATCTAACAAGATTTGTGCGAATAACTAACAACTTGGGTTAATATCAAGTTCGGATAATAACTGATGATATAAATTCACTAACTTTCTGATTACCTTGCGGACTCAGATGAATGTGATCTCGATAGAAGGTTTCTGGGATTCCCGTTTGCTTAAACACCGGTAGCAAATCTACATAGGTGATTTTCCGGTCTGTGGTAAACTCACGAAGACGAGAACGAGCTTGTAGTTCATAGTCACGAGGTCCAGGTTCACCAATTTCCCTAAGTAGAGGTGTCATGAGCAGTACAAACTCGGCACGATGAGTATTACTCAGGGTTTGAATTTGCCCAATTGCTTCTAGGTTGCGACCAACAGGATCTTTCTCGGTCTGTGCTGGAATAACTTTCGACTCCGCCTCCGGTAAAAATTTTGGCAATAGATAGCGGTTGAATACTTCTGTTAGGGCCAAGAAGGGTTTCCGGTCTGGATAATTGCGATCGCGTCCCACCGGTGCAGAAGTTGGTGCTGTAGCAAACAAGTCATCGGTATTAATCAATAATACCACCAATTGAGCCTCAAAAGTGCCAAACTTTTTGAGGTAAGCTAACTCATTGCGCGGTCCCCAAGAATTGGCAGAAGCATTGAGGACTTCTACTTTCTTTAATTGGGGTATTGGGAATTGGGTATTGGGAATTGGGTATTGGGAATTGGGTATTGGGAATTGGGTATTGGGAATTGGGTATTGGGAATTGGGTATTGAGAGAAGTTTTCTGCCTTTGCCTTCTGCCTCCTGCCTTCTGCCTTCTGCCTCCTGCCTTCTGCCTTCTGCCTCCTGCCCTCTGCCTTCTGCCTCCTGCCTTCTGCCTTCTGCCTCCTGCCCTCTGCCTTCTGCCTCCTGCCTTCTGCCTTCTGCCTCCTGCCCTCTGCCTTCTGCCTCCTGCCTCCTGCCTTCTGCCTCCTGCCAGATCGCAAGAGCGACGTGCAGGGAAAGTGTGTAGATCTCGGAGGTCG
>JAAHGR010001286.1 GCA_010672425.1 Symploca sp. SIO2E6 | reverse complement strand
TTCTTAAAAATCCCAGATGCAACATTCATCCCAGTTTTTCGTGAAACATCAACATATGTCTACTTTCCCTCCTTGTCCTCCTTGTCTCTTATTGACCGAAATATTAAAAACCTACCCTTGTGAGCCCCTCCCGTCCCCCTTTGAATCCCCCTCCCGTCCCCCTTGGATCCCCCTCCCGTCCCCCTTGGATCCCCCTCCCGTCCCCCTTAATAAGGGGGAAGCCAGAGGATGCTTCGCTTTGACTTCCACGGTTCGCCAGAGGATGCTTCGCTTTGACTTCCACGGTTCGCCAGAGGATGCTTCGCTTTGACTTCCACGGTTCGCCAGAGGATGCTTCGCTTTGACTTCCACGGTTCGCCAGAGGATGCTACGCTTTGACTTCCACGGTTCGCCAGAGGATGCTACGCTTTTACTTCCACGGTTCGCTAGAGAATGCTACTCCTTCATGAGAACGCTTTGCGAACGCTTTTGGTTTCACGGGGGACTTTTGGAAGAGTGTACTTTATTACGGCGCAAAGCGGCGAATTTAAAATTATACTAACACCTAACACCTAAGGAGAATCAATTGCAATGGTGACATCCCTAGTTATCTCAAAGAGTCAAATAATTCTATCCTTAGAAGATTGGATGGAAAATCCCCCAGATAATACCGAATGGGTAGACGGGGAATTAAGGGAGAAAACTAGCATGACTCTTAAGCATAGTAAGGTACAGAGTAACTTGAGCTTCTACTGGAGGAGTTATAAAGACGCAAGTTTACAGGAAGGAGAGGTATATACTGATGTTCCCTGCCGCACTAACCGGCAAGGACGTTTTCCTGATGTTGCCTATCTTACCCCAGAATTAGTTGCACAATATGGTGATGCTAAAGTACTTCCCCAAAGTTTTCCCCTGAGTGCCGAGATTGTTTCACCAACAGATTTAGCTGAAGATGTCATTTCCAAAGCTCAGGAATATTTAAACTCTGGTGGTGAGGAAGTTTGGCTAGTTTATCCTGATAATCGCTGGATTATTGTAGTAACAAACGAATCTAGGCAAATATTTATTTCGGGTGAAGTAGTTAGTACTCAAAAAGTTTTACTGGGTTTTAGTATATCAGTAGATGAATTATTAGCATGATATTGAGACCAATATTGTAGTAGCGTGGCACAGCTAAAAATGTAGGTTGGGTGTAACGTTTTGGCAAGAAACATCTGGATGTAGCAGTCCCAATGGTTCTCCTGTGGCACTTACCGCTATACAACTATGAACAAGGATTCCTTGTTGAAGGGTCTGATTGATATATCCCAAACCCTTGCTTGCTTTTGCCTTGGTTTTGTGCTATTATTGTACAATGGGAAAATGTGCGCACCTATATACTGTG
>JAAHGR010001285.1 GCA_010672425.1 Symploca sp. SIO2E6 | reverse complement strand
GCGATTGGCTACGCCACCACATTTGGTGCTCGCCAACTCCTGAATGCGATTGCCTTCTCTACGAGAGACTACGCCAACGGCACCAGCTTGCGCTGAGCGCGTTGCCCATTCATTGCGATTAGGGCTATCTACCAGCAAACAGAGTTATCGGATGAGCTGATGGCCAGCAGACGCGGGCGCTTCCTTAGCCTACCGTTCTTAGACAGTTAACACTTTGCCTTTATAAGTCCATTTGAAAGGTTTAGCCATGGTACGATTGAAGTAGTCAATGAAGGCCAGTAAACGAGTTTTCAGGTCTTCTTTACTGGTGAAGCTGGCACGCTTGAGCAGTTTCCTGACAAGAATGCTGAACCAGATTTCAATCTGATTGAGCCAAGAAGAATGTTTAGGCGTGTAGTGAAACACAATGTGATGACTAGGGTTACTCAAGAAAGTAGCTCGTGTTTTCATCGACTTAAGGATGCCACTTTCACCTTTAATGCCTAAATCTATCTCCTGACCCTCAAACTGAGCTACGAAACGAACTAAGGATTCGGATTGATGAGTATTCAAGCAATCAACAATAAAATGCCATTTAGTGGCATCCGTATCGCTCTCAACCGTCTGTTGAATGTGGCTAACAAAGTCGGCTTCCGTGCGTGAGTCGCCACAAGTCGGGGTTACGCTCTGACCTGTAACCACATCAAAATTAGCAATCAAGCTTTGGGTACCATGACGAATATACTCAAATTCTCGCCGTTGGACTTTACCAGGTCTGAGCGGTAAGTCGAAAGCTTTACGCTCTATCGCTTGGATACCGGTCATTTCATCAGTACAGAGGGTGCGTTCCCCAAGTTGGGCTCGTTGTGTCGCACTTAGATATACCTGGGTAATGTCATTGACTTTCTCCTCAAACTGTTCATCAAGGGGGGGGGTTAACCAGTAGCGAAGAGGAGTGAGGTTTTAATTGCGCTTCTTCTAGCAATCGTCTAACATGTCGTGGCGAGATGCTCTTGACAATTCCCCGTTTGACCATCTCCTGTGCTAGCTCTCCAGCTGTCCAATGGCTAATGGGACGCTCACTATCTGCCGGTTTCTCACAAGCGATCGCAAACAGTTGGATGACTTGCTCAGCACTAAAGGTTAACGGCGCACCACTGCGCTCGGCATCCTGCAACCGTTTCTCCGTCGCTACCTCCCGCTCAGAACCTTCTAACCAACGCTCTCGCCAAGTGCGTGCCATATCTCGACTAATGTTTAATTCCCTGGCAATTTGACGATGATTCTTCCCCCCACTAGCCAGCAGAATAATTTCTGCTCTGAGAGCTATTTGCTGCGGAGTGGTGTGGCGGTTAACTAGCTGTTGTAGTTCAGAGCGTTCCACCTC
>JAAHGR010001284.1 GCA_010672425.1 Symploca sp. SIO2E6 | reverse complement strand
ACACTAAGCTAAGACGCATTTAAATTGGGTTGTCCTAATCTCCGCGTCTGGTGTGTCTGGTGTGTCACCGCGTCAGTCGTATATGAGAATAATAAAAACGAATGCTGAGCAAGCTATACTTTGTATAAGGTAAAGTAAATGTACTACTATGACATTAACACTTGAGCAAATTGAATCTGCCATTCTTCAACTGCCCTCCGACGATTATCAGAAGCTAATTGAGTGGTTTGCTGATCTTGACTATCAACGCTGGGATAAGCAATTAGAGAAAGACATTGCTGATGGTAAGCTAGAAGCTTTCGCACAGGAGGCGATCGCTGAGTTTGAAGCAGGACAGTGTCGAGCCATCTAATGCATCACACAACTCGGCGATTTTGGGAACATTACAACTTCTAGCAAAAGGGAATTATAACTGCTTATCTGAACTTGATATTAGTTGTGATTTTGATGTTTTTTTGCTATTATTTTAATAATGGAATAGGTGTGCGCCTGTATCGGGACTGCCTTATTATAACCAAAATGATATCATTGATGCTCATGAGAGCATAAAGAGGTGGTGATGGCTAGCATTATTATTCGTGAGATACCTGATGCTACTAAAGAAGCGCTACGTCTTCAGGCTGCACAATCTGGTCTTTCACTTGAGGCATATCTGCGCCATGTACTCCAACAGTTATCAGTCCAAGAGACTACAGCAAATATTAATATCTTGGATATAGCGCAACAATGTTTTGGTACAAAACACGGTATTGACCTCGAATTACCGGAACGTCATTTAATATCAAGTTCGGTTGAATAGTTACACTTTGGTTACAACAAGGCGGAACCCACCCCTAACCCCTCCAAGGAGGGGAACCGGAGACTCCAAGGAAAGAAAGAAGGTTGCAAGGGAGAAGGAAATTATAAGTGATTATCCGAACTTGATATAACACGTTCACCTGTTACCTTTGATTAATGATTATTTTGGATACAAATGTGATCTCGTAACTCATGCGTGAAGCACCACATAAAGCAGTAGCTGTATCATTATTGATTTTACAAGCTGCTACTGGCAAGATGTCAGTTCCACAGTTGAGGATCAGCCATCTTTACTGAGCAAATACTCCACTGTCCTTTGCAGCTGTTCAGTTGACCGTTGCAGCTGTTCGGTTCTTTCCCGCTGTTCCCTATTACTCTCTCGCATTTCTTCAACAAAGCGATCAATATGGCGATTGGTTGCCGTACTAATTTCAGCAAGTTCCTGGATGCTTTGCTGCATCTGGTTCATATTTTGCTGCATCTGTTCCATATTCTGTTCAATACGGTCTAATCGAGAAGAATGCCACCACATGAAATTTGCCTCCAAAGATATCAGATATATCTTTTTAT
>JAAHGR010001283.1 GCA_010672425.1 Symploca sp. SIO2E6 | reverse complement strand
TGCACTCCTTGCGGGGTAATCCCTGGGTAACCGAGGAATTCGAGTGCCCAAAACGCGGGATAAATGCTTCATTCCTTCTTACTTTTTACTTGTTACTTGTTACTTGTTACTTATTCAGCAGACCCTAATTAGGAGTAGGGAGCAGGGGGGGAAGACAAGGGAGATAAAGGAGACAAGGGAGGCAAGGGAGATATTTGCACTCAACAATTCTCAATTCCCAATTCCCCATTCCCAATTCCCTAATTATATCAAGGAAAGGATAATCACTTACAATAAAAACTTCTCCGCGTCCCCGTGTCAGCCTTAACAATAAGTATTCAACCGAACTTGATATTAAACCGTACTTAAAATTGATGAGTGCAACTGTTCTACCAAGTGGTGGAGTCCACCAGTGTTGAGGCGATAGCTTAAGGGATTGGCAATCAACCGCGCTGTACTCTCAAATAGGACGTCAATCTCAATCAAACCATTCTCTTTTAAAGTACGTCCTGTGGAAACTAAATCTACAATTGCTTCCGACATCCCAGTAATCGGACCAAGTTCTACAGAACCGTAAAGTGGGATAATTTCTACAGGCAAATCCAAATTATTAAAGTATTCCCGAGCGCAGTGAACAAACTTCGATGCTACCCTGCCGTGGGGTGGAAGATCTAAAGAACTTCGGTAAGGACTAGTAGCCTTGACTGCTACTGACATACGACAGGTGCCAAACCGCAAGTCATCTAAATGAGCCACTTCTGAGTTTTTCTCCTGCAACACATCATAACCGACAATCCCCAACTGAGCTTGACCATATTCAACGTAAACTGGTACATCTTGGGCCCGCACCAGCAAAGCTTTAGCTTTACAAGTAGGGTCTTCTATCTGGAGTTGGCGGTTAGCTGAGTCCAAAAAGCCACTAAAGTCTAAGCCAACTGCTTGTAGCAAGCGAATACTATCTTTGAGAAGTGCGCCTTTCGGTAGTGCGATGGTAATCATGTGTTTGGGAATTGGGAATTGGGAATTGGGAATTGGGAATTGGGGACATTAGCGATCGTATTTTCCGGCAAATGTCACATTTACATCAATGTGGTACTGGTATCTTGCCAGTATAGAGAATAGCGATCGCTTAGCTTAGCAATTGTCTCACAAAAACCTTGCACCTTAGCGTGGAAAATCCCTAAAACCTAAAACCATTTAACCTCACCTAACACCTAACACCTATCTCAACCGAGAATTACGACTTATATCAAGTCCGGATAATTACTTATAATTCCCGAATACCTTGCAACCTTCTTTCTTCCCTCGGAGCCTCCTGCCTCGGAGCCTCCTGCCTTGTTGCAGCCAAAGTGTAAGTATTCAACCGGACATGATATTATTCTCCCAAGC
>JAAHGR010001282.1 GCA_010672425.1 Symploca sp. SIO2E6 | reverse complement strand
GACAGACAAAATCTATGCGATCGCTAAAAATCGACAGACAAAATCTATGCGATCGCTAAAAATCGACAGACAAAATCTATGCGATCGCTAAAAATCGACAGACAAAATCTATGCGATCGCTAAAAATTGACAGACAAAATCCATGCGAACGCTAAAAATTGACAGACAAAATCCATGCGAACGCTAAAAATTGACAGACAAAATCCATGCGATCGCTTTGAGCAGGGAAAGCTTGATCAAGACAAGCAATGTTATGAGTATTAAGCTGAGGCTGCCTGCCACCAATGAAAGTTTGTCAGACCACGAATAAATTCGCACTCCTTGAGTAAAACACAACAGCGCTCGTAAATGACCTGCTCTAACTCTTCAATCTTCTCAAAGGCACGATTGACAATTGGTTCATCTAGGAATTGCCATAGTCTTTCTGCTGGCTGCAACTCCGGGGAGTAGGAAGGCAGAAATTCTAGATGTAATCCTTCTGGCAACTGCACTTTCTCGCTGATGTGCCACCCAGCTCGGTCAATCGTTAACAGAACCTGTTTATGTTTACCTAAACCAAAATGTTGAGCAAAGTCTGCTAGTACTTGATTAAACAGGTAGATGTTAACTGTTGGCATGAGCCACCAATAGGTCTCACCAGAAGTCGGATGAACAAAACCATAAACCCAAACCCACTTAAACTGCCATTGTACAGTGGCTGTTGGCTTTTCCCACCAAGGAAACCACATCCTCCGCAGTATGGGCTTAAGACCCAGACGATGCTCATCCATTGCCCACAGCTGAATCTCGGCATCAGGGTTTTGCTGACGTAATTGTTCGACTCGCTCTAGTATTTTTTTTTTCCAGTTCTCTTGCTCAGAGGGGTCAGACAACAAATGAGCCGGACGAGGTATCCGCAGTCGGTACTCCATTTGCTTGAGATATTCCCATCCTCTTTGCGGAGATACTGGACGCTCTAGCAACCGACTCATCCAATCAGCTACCTTGCGTCCATTCCACAATTGAGTTTCATCAACCTGTCTCTCTAGAGCTTGTAACAGTTGAGCTTGCTGCACTTCATTGAGCAAAGGTTTACCACCTGGGTTGTGATGGCGTTGGTCTCCCACTCCCACAACTCCCAGACTATTGTAGCGGTTAGCTATGACCCGAATCCACCGCAAGGAGTAGCCAGTTACCTCGGCTATTTGTTTAGTGGTTTTGCCTTTAGCCAGTAACCAGAGAATTTGATAATGAGTTCGCCCCACCGGGTCTTTTTCTTGACGATATCGCTGTTCCAAGATGTCACAACTCAGATGGGGGCTTAGGGTCAAGCGTTTGGGCATCAAACTTACCAGGCTCTATCTATACAGTAAGTATATACCCGGATTTGATAT
>JAAHGR010001281.1 GCA_010672425.1 Symploca sp. SIO2E6 | reverse complement strand
TCCTGGTGGTTGTTGGTGGTTAGACTTTGCCAGCCAACCTAAACGCGATCGCAGGAAAGTTGCTTTATTTTGTTAGCCATAATGAATAACCTAAAAGATTTATATCCACAACTCAAAGCTTGGTTCCCTCCAGAAGCCCATAAATTACGGAAGCTCCCTGGTGGAGGTACTTGGTATTATGTACCTTGGCAGATAATGCGCGATAGGCTAGATGAAATCTATCCAGACTGGGAAATTGATTACACAGATCCTATTCAGAGAGGGGAGCAAGTCATTGTTAAGTGCCATCTAACAATTGCTGGGGTTACTCGTGTTGGTTTTGGTAATTCCCATACGGAGTTTGAAAATTGGGAAGATGAAAAGAAACAGCGCGGTACTCCTGAGGAAAGAGCAATCGCTTGTGCTTTCAAACGAGCAATGGAACAGTTTGGTATATGTAGGTATTTGGATATCCAAACTGGGCAGGAAAAGCACACTGAGCAGGAGAAGGCACAGCTACGGGATTTTATCAAGTACATGGGAAGAAGAAATCCTAGCGATGGTCGCTTCGCGAACCGCCACAGGCATCGCAGGGATAATCAAGACCCCGGTGCTTACAACTTAGCCTATCGCAATGGTTGGATTAAGGATGCTCAAGGCAATCCAGCCAAAAATAGCCACAAAAAATCTCAAGCCAGTAAACCTAAGCCAGTTTCTAACTCTAACGTTGTCAGCTTGGTTTCAGGCTCCTATCCAGAACATAACCGATTGGTAAAAGCCATCCGTAAGATAACCGGTCATCAACCTGATGTGATTGTTGCTTGGTGTCAGAGTAAAGGAGTAAAGCAACCGTCAGAACTTCCACCAGAGAAAGCTTATCAACTGCTAACGTCTCTGGTGGCAGGATGGTTGCAATCGGCTAAGGGTTTGACTGAATCTGGTGCTATCAAAACACTTCATGCCAAGATTGACCATCTGGTAGGTAATCAAGGTATTAATTATCTGGAAGCAGTTGCGATCGCTTTGGATGAACTGCAACAATTGAGTCCTAAGGAGGTAAGAAATTGACTTTACCAGATAGGGATGATGATTGTGCCTAATCCCTCTGGTGCATCCGATGCGTCTAGTGCATCAATGTCGCTAGGTGAAGCATTTCATTGGGGGTTAGAATTGAACAATCTGAGTTCGTGTAACACAACTAACAATGAAATTGCGGAAATTACGTAGACGCATCACCAAGAATTCCGGAAGTTCAGAAACTCTTGACCCGGAAGATAGCTTATTATCTGTATTAGACTACGAAGCAATTGGTTGCCATCACCCTGAACTAAAGTTGTTGCTTGATAGTCTCTTGGATGAGGAGGAACTAACAGTGATAATTCGTCACAAATTAGAAA
>JAAHGR010001280.1 GCA_010672425.1 Symploca sp. SIO2E6 | reverse complement strand
CTCGCAGCCGCTATAGTTCTAGCGAAGCACGGCCTAAAGGTCAGGGTTCTGGAAGCGCACGCTGAGCCGGGAGGCGGGCTACGGGCAATCCCGGATTGTACAAGCGGATTCGTGCACGACCACTGCGCGGCAGTGCATCCGATGGGCGCCTTGAGCCCAATCTTTAGGCAGTTTAAGCTAGAAGAATTCGGGTTGGAATGGATCGAGCCTGAAGCCTCTGCAGCCCACCCGATTGAAGGGGAGAAAACCATACTGCTGCAAAAATCGATCGAAGCGACAGCCGAGCAACTCGGACCGGACGCCGAAAGCTATATTTCGCTCGTTTCGGGACTTCACCAAAACTTCGAACGCTTGCTGTCGGATATCCTGACTCCGCCGTCATTGGATAAGGCATTCCCGAAGCTAGCTCGCTTCGGGCTGAGAGCCCTACTTCCCGCTACGCATCTAGCTCGATGGAGATTCAAAAGCAGAGAGGCAAAGGCGTTGCTCGCTGGTTGTGCCGCGCATTCGATCCTACCTCTGTCTTTCTGGGGAACTTCGGCGGTGGGTCTTGTCTTTTTGCTCGCAGCCCACTCGATCAACTGGCCGGTAGCCAAGGGTGGTTCAAAATCAATCGCAAAGTCGCTGGTCTCGCTATTGGAGTCCCTTGGAGGCACTTTGGAGCTCGAGCGGAAAGTCATTTCAACGTCCGACCTGCCGGACGCAAAGGTCACCCTATTCGACCTTTCCCCGAATCAGGTGGCTTCGATCCTCAAGGACGACTTGCCTTCGAGCTACATTACGCAATTGAAGCGCTATCGATACGGACCTAGCGTATTCAAGATCGACTATGAGCTCATGGTGTTGCAGCCACCACCAGATAGGCTACTATTGCTAAATGCCACTGAGTATTAGTAAGATTGGCATGAATTTCGATAGAGTTAGGGAGTGCCAGATATAAAAATGCTAGAAATAGCCGACTGTATCGGTTGGGTATCAGTACTGAAAAGCGAGAGGAAGTAATTAAGATAGCTGGTAGGATTTGAATAATGATAGCAATCAGATTAAAAACTAGAGGTGCCCAGAGAAAAGGAAAAATTTGGCTCACAGCCCCTCCCAATCTTTGAATAGTGGTTAGATAGCCAGCGTAAGGCAAAAACAGGGAGGGTATTGCTCCCAAATTATAGGCATCAGCATACCAAACTCGACCATCTTCCGCATAAAACTGAGCATTGAAAACTACATCTGGTCTTCGAGAAACCACTATTGCCACAGCGATAAACAAAATGAGGCAACGTAGTTTCCAGGTCAGATCTGGCTTGTGCTTGACTTGGTTGCTGTGTTCTGGTATGTTCAAGTTCACTTTTAGTTAATTAGAGTTAATCTAACTCATTGTAGAGA
>JAAHGR010000128.1 GCA_010672425.1 Symploca sp. SIO2E6 | reverse complement strand
TTTATCCCGCGTTTTGGGCACTCGAATCCCTAGGTTACCCAGGGATTTCCCCGCAAAGAGTGCAAGGTTTTTGAACCACCCATATTCAATTTCCTTGGACTTGTTTGGCAAAAAAATGATTGAAATCTTTGTCTGGCATGGCTTACACACTTATTCTCCCAAGCCCTAATTACTCTGGGCTTTGACGGTGGAACCTATAAGGTCACTTGTAAAAGTATGGAAGCACCAACTGCATCGGTTTGGACTTTGAAGAATGGCAAGGTTGTCAAGTTCGTACAATATATTGATACACTCAAAGTAGCGCAGGCTGTTTCCGGTTCTTGAAGAAGACTTGGAGGCAGAAGGCAGGAGGCAGGAGGCAGAAGGCAGGAGGCAGGAGGCAGGAGGCAGAAGTAACTAAGTTTATAGTGTCTGCTTTTTCCAGTAAATCCCCAAACCTAAAATCTGAAATCTGAAATCTAAAATCTGAAATCTAAAATCTAAAATCTAAAATCTAAAATCTAAAATCTAAAATCCCAATTCCCCATTCCCCATTCCCCATTCTTTTTCATGGCTGATACTGTTCTTGATGTCCATAACCTACAGGTAGAATTCCAAACCGATGAACAGCTGGTGGTAGCTGTTAATGGTATTGATTTCCAGTTGAAGCGGGGGCAAACTATAGGAATTGTGGGAGAATCCGGTTCAGGAAAATCGGTTACCTCCCTAGCTGTGATGGGTTTGGTGCAGTACCCAGGAAAGATTACCAACGGAGAAATTAATTTCCGGACTTCGGCAGATGGGGCACAACCGGTGAATCTGAAGCAGTTGAGTGCCGAAGCAAGACGGTTCTACCGAGGAGGGAAAATTTCGATGATTTTCCAGGAACCGATGAGTTCCCTGAACCCGGTATATACCTGTGGCTTTCAACTGACGGAGGCAATTCTCCAACACCAGGAGGTTTCCCCAGCAGAAGCGCGGCGTCAGGCAATTGCCCGTTTACAGGAAGTTAAACTCCTGGCTAGTGATCAAGAATTGAGGAAGCATTATCTAGAAGAATTCCGCCAAGAGAAACCGGGGGAAACGATTCCAGGGGAAAAGGAAATCAACTACGAGATTAACCGACAAAAATTAGCAATTCTCAATCGCTATCCCCATGAGTTTTCCGGGGGTCAACTACAGCGGGTGATGATTGCTATGGCAATCTCCTGTAACCCTGATGTGTTGATTGCCGATGAACCGACTACGGCTCTTGATGTGACAATACAGGCAAAGATTCTCAATTTGCTCCGGGAGTTGCGGGATTCCCGTGGGATGTCGATGATTTTCATTACCCACGACTTGGGGGTGATTGGGGAAATTGCCGATACCGTGGCGGTGATGTACAAGGGAAAACTGGTGGAAACTGGGGATGTGTTGCAGATTTTCTCTAACCCCCAGCATCCTTATACTAAGGGATTGTTGGCTTGTCGTCCTAGTTTAGAAGAGAACCAGGAATACCTACCCACAGTTTCTGACTTCATGGAAGTGGTGACTACGGAAACTGGGGAGGAGGTGATTCAAGAAAAAGCGGCTCAACCATTAGTAGACGCGGAGACGCGAGACGCAACAGACGTGGAGAATGGAGATCCTACACAAAATGTCGTTCCCCGGGAGGTAACAAGCCTAACCTCTTCCTCTGCTCAAGAGTCGGCAATCCCTCAAGAAAAAACTCCCTTAGTTGCAGTGCGGAACCTGCAAGTTGGCTTTCCGATTAAGGGTATATTTGGAGGGACTCAACGCTACCTGATGGCAGTAAATGGTATCTCTTTCGAGGTTTATCCAGGAGAAACCTTAGGATTAGTGGGAGAATCCGGCTGCGGTAAATCTACCTTGGCTCGAACATTGCTACGCTTGATCAAACCCATGAGTGGTGAGATCTTTTTTGAAGGTCAAAATATCACTGATCTCCAGGGTAATCCGTTGCGACAATTGCTCAGGGATATGCAAATTGTTTTCCAGAACCCCTATAGTTCCCTCGACCCTCGCTTAAAGATTGGGGAGACGGTGATGGAACCGATGTTAGTTCATCATGCGGGAGGTAATTCCAAAGCGCGTCGCGATCGCGTAGCCTATTTATTAGAACGAGTTGGCTCTAATCCTGATTGGATGAACCGCTATCCCCACGAGTTTTCTGGAGGTCAACGCCAGCGAATTTGTATTGCTAGAGCCTTAGCCCTCAATCCCAAGTTTATCATCTGCGATGAATCAGTTTCCGCTTTAGATGTTTCCGTCCAGGCACAGGTACTCAATCTGTTCAAAGAACTACAGAGTGAGTTTGGTCTTACCTACATCTTTATTTCCCATGACTTGAGTGTGGTGAAATTTATGAGCGATCGCATTATGGTGATGAATAAGGGCAAAGTTGAAGAAATTGGTCCGGCTGAAGATATCTATCGCGAACCGGAAAAGGAATACACCCGCCAGTTGATTGCTTCGATTCCCACCGGTAATTTAGAAAGGATTCAACAACAGCAAGCACAACGGGTTAGTTCTCAGATGTCAGCTGTGCCAGACCCTTGGTAAGAATTGGGAATTGGGAATTGGGAATTTATCCTAGTAGGGGAACTGTGGAACAGGCTTCATTCTTTCTTACTTGTTACTTGTTACTTGTTACTTGTTACTTATTCAGCAGACCCTAGTTAGTAATCGCTTGGGGTACTTCAATGGTTTTGACAAGGTATTCTTCATTCTCATCTAGCTTGTCTGGATCAAGATAAACAATCTGGCAATCTGTTGTTCCTTGTATTAAAAGCCATGAGTAAGGATTCGCTGATTCATCCGAAATCAGGCATTTGCAGCGTAACATACTAGAGAATTGACCAGTGCTGGCTTTTATATCTAATTTCCCCAAATTAGGATCACGTAAGTAAATCGAGAGCATCATCGAAAAATCCCCTCCGATGGCTGTATTTTCACAAACTACCTTGGTTTTAAGGTCAATGTTTACACTGGTGATATCATCAACAACTAGAATATCTGCTAAAGGAATTAAAAGGAGATCTGATATTGTAGTTGCTATTTCATCGGCAGTCAGATTTCGGTCGATAAGCATTTCCCAAATCATCATGTACCTCCTCTTCCGGCTCTCCATGCCCTCAGTGCTGCTTGGCGTTGCTCACTACTAATGCCCATATATTAACTCGACTAATCCGAACTTGATACCATACCAAATCCGATGAGAGCTAGACCACAAATAAGTAACTGCGAAACCCTGTAGAGACGTTGCATGCAACGTCTCTACAGGGTGGGATCTAACAGGTTCACATATACCAGATTGAGTATTATCTACCGAAAAACCCGAATTAAGCAGCTGCTTGCTCAAGGTTGACTTTGACGACTTTGTTCTTCTCCTCCTCAGTCTTGGGCAAGGTGAGAGTTAAAACGCCGTCTTTGTACTCAGCAGTAACATTAGTGTTTTGAATCCGAGCAGGCAAGGGAATCAAGCGTTGGAATTTGCCGTAGCGGAACTCGGAGTGGGTAACACCTTTGTTATCAGGTTGGGATTCTTCCTTGCGCTCACCACTGATGGCAACAGTATCTTTTGTGACTTCCACATTCAAATCCTTGGCTTCCATTCCTGGGATTTCTAGTTTGAGCTGGATAGCATCTTTGGTTTCGGAAAGTTCAGCAGCTGGGACTTGAGGAACGTTACCAAAATCTTGCCAAGCAGTTGGTATCCTATAATCATCAAATAAGCGGTTGAATTGCTGTTGTAGCTGGTCAATTTCTTGCCAAGGGTTGTAACTAACTAGTCTCATATTTCTCCTGCCAGTAAGTAGTGTTTGATTACAGTTCTTATCTTAAGCAGTAATAAAACTATGCCAATGCGGTTTTTTAGACTAAATTAATCGTGATTGCCGCACTGAATCTTGCAAGTAAATAAAAGGTGTAGTTAACCGAATGAATCAGGTTCGGCAGGCTCGGAAAACAAAAATTGAGAATTGAGAATTGAGAATTGAGAATTGAGAATTGAGAATTGAATCCAATCTCCTGTGGAACAGGCTTCTAGCCTGTGGCAACATTGGCCAAATGCCAAGATCTCAGATAAAACTCTGGTAGCCAAATCTCATCTCCTGTGGAACAGGCTAGAAGCCTGTGGCAGTACTGGCAAGATGCCAGTTCCACAATCGATAATACTATATATAATTAGTTTTATTGATTTTGTAATAACAATTGTGGTTGATAATATTTAGGTCTTAAGGTTTATCATGTCTAACAATACGAAGAACTACGTCAGAGTAGCCAAGCTTACAGAAGTTCAAGCTGCTGGCTATCTAGTTGTCCATGCTCAAGGACAAGCGATCGCTTTATTCAGTGAAGGTGACAAGATCTATGCTATAGATAACCGCTGCCCTCATATGGGTTTTCCTTTAGATAGAGGTACTGTCAAAGACTGTATTTTGACCTGTCATTGGCATCATGCTCGCTTCGACCTCAACAGCGGTGGCACCTTTGATGGCTGGGCTGATGATGTACGCTCGTTCCCTGTGCAACTACAAGCAGGGGAAGTGTTGGTAGATCTAACCCCTCAAGTAAACCCACTAGTGCATCAACGCCAACGTCTTCAAGATGGACTCGAACAGAATATTTCTTTAGTAATTGCCAAGTCGGTTATTGCCTTACTCGATGGAAAAGTTGAGGCAACAGAACCATTCCGCATCGGACTTGATTTTGGGGTACGTTACCGTAAAAATGGTTGGGGTGCAGGTCTAACCATCCACACCTGTATGATGAACTTATTGCCCTATTTGGATGATACCGACCAACCCCGTGCTCTTTACCAAGGTCTATCTGCTGTGGCTCGTGAATGTGCTGGTGCGCCGCCACGGTTTACCATTCAGCCTTTGCCCAATTCTACCCCGGAGTTCGGGACTCTTCAGGGATGGTTTCGCCAGTTTATCGAAGTACGGGATGCAGAGGGAGCAGAGCGCTGCTTAGTATCTGCTCTCCTTGCTGGTGCTAAATCAGCTCAAATCGCCCAGATGCTATTTGCCGCTGCCACTGACCACCGCTATATTGATATTGGTCATGCTCTTGACTTTACTAATAAGGCATTGGAAGCTCTAGATGCTACTGGTTGGCAAGATGCAGCCTTAGTACTAACCAGTTTAGTTAAAGGTTATGCCAGTGCTGAGCGGATGGAGGAATCTAATGCTTGGCGCTACCCGATTGATTTAGTCGCAATTCTCAATAGTGCTTTCGAGGCTCTGCCAGAGGCGATTGAGGCAGGTAGAAATAAACGAGGAACTTGGTTGGGTCGTGAGCAGTTAGTACCAGTACTATTGGGAGAAGATGTTCAAGCGATCGCAGATTCACTTTTGGCAGCACTAAGTTCAGGATGTACGGAAGCGGAATTAGCTGGTGTGGTAGCCTATGCTGCGGCGTTACGCCTTGCTCACTTCCAAACTAACAACGACTTCCGGGATTGGGATACAGCCCATCATAGCTTCACTTTTGCCAACGCGGTGCATCAGGGACTGCGGCGAGTCACCTCAACGGAACTACTGCGGGGGGTCTTCGATGCAGCCATGACAGTTTATCTTAACCGCTTTTTGAATGTACCACCGGCTAGGTTACCAGAGCCAAGTCAAACAGTTACTGAACCAGAACAGCTACTCCAAGAACTCCCTGGACTGTTGGATCGACAGCAGCAAGTAACGAAAGCAGGTAAATTAGTGGCACAGTACCTATATAGTGGTGGAAATCCTGAGCGCTTGCTGGCCAAGCTAGGCAAATTACTGTTACGGGAAGATCGAAACTTCCACACAATCCAAGCCGTAGAAGCCGCTTTTCGTCAGTATACACTGTTGCGGGAAACCAAGGCAGGAATTCACGTATTAGTTGCAGCTGCCAGGTATTTAGCTGCTCACGCACCAACTATGCGCTCTCAGGAACAAACCTACGAGATGGCACATCGTCTGCATCAAGGTGATCATTTATTTGATTAGGGTTTGCTGAATAAGTAATAAGTAATAAGTCAAGAGTTCATGTTTGGGTTGCCCGGTGAATTTTGAATTTTGAATTTGCCTTTAGGCGCTCATTAATCCTTGGATTAATGAAGTTTAATGATAGTAAAAATTGAAATCTTTGATTGCAATTATTCTCTCTTTATTAAGGCGATAGTGATAGCCTATTCTACGTTTTAATTTATTCCCTAAAGTTTTCCTCGATTTCAATCTAGAGGCATCAATGTGATGTCTAACTTGATTGATCTCCTCTAGCCAAGAAGGCTGAATAATTTCTAGTCCTACCTTGGCTGCCGCTAGTCCAATACCATTTCCTGAACCACCATGAATACCATGTAATTCTAGATAACGAGCGATTGCATCCCATTGTTGGATAAATTCTACTGTTTTATCCCCATTGGCCAAGACGGCAAATAATGATTCTCCAATATAGGTTACAGTATCAAGGTCGATCTCCAGCTTGGCTGCCAACTTACGCAGATGGTTCAATCTTTCAGGATTGTACTTCTGTACATGTTCCACCAGATTTTCAATATGTACTGCTGCTAGAGCATCAGTCGAGAGATTGGGTTTCTGGTAGTCCTCCTCAGGAGAAACCTGGTTGTTCATCGACTCTGGTAGACTACCAATGATTCTGGTATCCGCATCTATCTGTATAACTACTGGAAATTTGGTTAATGCCTGCTCAATGACAAATCGCTTGTCATGATAGCAATGAAAAATTCCCTTTCTATCTAGCTTGAAGGCCAATACCTGACTACAGTCTTGAAATGCCTGAGGATTATCTGTCCCAACTACTACTGTAGTTTCCGGAGAGTGCTTTTCTAGGTCTTTGGCAAATTCCTTAGCCAAAAGTTGATATTTAGCTCCCAAAGCAAGAATGCTAAAGCAGAATTGTTGTTTGTTGTTTGTTGTTTGTTGTTGGTTGTTTGTCATTTGTCATTAGTAATTGCCGAAGCGACCCGCCAGGGGTTGAAACCCCTGTCTAATAGCGAAAGTCCGTTAAAACGGACTGAAAACAGATAATAGATGCGATCGCCTACAGCACCAGCATAGCTGATTGCTTTCTCCTTAAAGTATTTTATTGGTTGTAAAAACCCGTGATTTTTGGCTATTATTTGAATAATGGAATAGATGTGCGCCTGTATCTAACTCACCTATAAGTAGCTATAAGTAGGTTGGGTGTAACAAAGTGAAACCCAACACAGCACATCGGTTGGCTATGCCGTTAGAAAGGGAGTATTAATTGCGATAATCCACCAGGGGTTAAAACCCCTGTCTAATCGCTCAAGTCCGTTAAAACGGACTGAAAACAGATAATGGATGCGATTGCCTACTGGCGTGACACACCTAAAATGAGGGAATAGATTTTGACTCAAATCCTTAATTTACAAGGAAGCCGTAGATTTGCTATTACACCTTTTTAGCTGTGTCGCGCCACTACTGGCGTGACACACTTAAAATGAGGGAATAGATTTTGGCTCAAACCCTTATTTGACAAGGAAGCCGTCGATTTCCTATTACACTATTTTAGGTGTGTCACGGCACTACTGGCGTGACACAGTTAAAATGAGGGAATAGATTTTGGCTCAAACCCTTATTTGACAAAAAATCCGTCGATTTCCTATTACACCATTTTAGCTGTGTCACGGCACTACTGGCGTGACACAGTTAAAATGAGGGAATAGATTTTGGCTCAAACCCTTATTTGACAAGGAAGCCGTCGATTTCCTATTACACCTTTTTAGGTGTGTCACGCCACTACAGTACCAGCATAGCTGATCGCTTTCTCCTTAAAATATTTTGTTGGTTGTAAAAACCCGTAATTTTTGGCTATTATTTGAATAATGGAATAGATGTGCGCCTGTATCTAACTCACCTATAAGTAGCTATAAGTAGGTTGGGTGTAACAAAGTGAAACCCAACACAGCACATCGGTTGGCTATGCCATTAGAAATTTACATCAATTCGATACCCGCCAGGGGTTAAAACCCCTGTCTAATCGCTCAAGTCCGTTAAAACGGACTGAAAACAGATAATAAATGCGATTGCCTACAGCACCAGCATAGCTGATCGCTTTCTCCTTAAAATATTTTGTTGGTTGTAAAAACCCGTGATTTTTGGCTATTATTTGAATAATGGAATAGATGTGCGCCTGTATCTAACTCAGCTATCAGTAGCTATAAGTAGGTTGGGTGTAACGCAGTGAAACCCAACACAGCACATCGGTTGGCTATGCCGTTAGAAATTTGTATTAATTGCGATAATCCACCAGGGGTTAAAACCCCTGTCTAATCGCTCAAGTCCGTTAAAACGGACTGAAAACAGATAATGGATGCGATTGCCTACAGTACCAGCATAGCTGATCGCTTTCTCCTTAAAACATTTTATTGATTGTAGAAACCCGTGATTTTTGGCTATTATTTTAATAATGGAATAGGTGTGCGCCTGTATTGCGATAACCGACTGGGGGCATTGGTATTAATTCCCCCTCAAATAACTCATAGCGGTTATCGGTGCTATCTTCCTATTCGAGATATTGCTCAAAGGTAAATTTTACAGGTGTGTGGGTCATGTTTCTTACCGTACCTTGGCACTAAACTCCAGTAAAATTATCTGCCTCTATACCTTGCGATCGCAACACTATTACCTCACAATGCGATCGCTACTCATAAATTCATCTTGGGTAATGTCCTCTACCCAATCTACAAGATCAGCTAGTATGAGGACAAATTACAGCAAACCCTATGTAGGGGCGGGTTCACCCAAAAGTAAGGCAACCCAGGATAATTTAAATAAACCCGCCCCACAGGGATTACCGGGGCTCACAAGGGGGAAAGTTTTTTACTTTCGGGTGGGGATAAGACAAGGTGGACAAGGTGGACAAGAAGACTCATGAGGAAAACCGTATAAATTATTGTTCGGTTATTAAAAATCCCAGATGCAACATTCATCCCAGTTTTTCGTGAAACATCAACATATGTCTACTTTCCCTCCTTGTCCTCCTTGTCTCTTATTGACCGGAATATTAAAAACCTACCCTTGTGAGGGGGTTAGGGGTGGGTTATGCTTTGGAGCCTTCTTGCACTAAAGTCTATTGCTCCATTTTAACTGTGCCACACCAGGATGTTGCTCTGGAGGATAGAGTAAGTCGGGATTCTCAGTACCCAACTCGGTTAAAATTGTAAAATGTTTCTCCTGGGGAATATCCAATTCCTGGCGAATGTTGCTCAAGACTTCCAGACTGTTATCAGGATTGACAAATCCTTGCTCTAATAACTCTCGTAGCAGTCCTTTATAAACTTGCAAGCTTTTTTCTTGGCTAATACTTAGTACAATCTGGGCTAGAATATACACTTCATCGGAGTTGAGGTCTTCTAGGGAACGATTCTCTAAGAATTTGGAGAAGTCGAAGGGCAGTTTTTGCAGTTGACGACGCAAACCTTGAGCAAGGCTTTCCCGGGAGTAAGTTTGTTCATTCCGTCCCAAGGTTCTCACCAACCACAAGGTACTAACCATGATGACCAAACCATTAAAGGCTAGTTCCACCATCTCTGGGAATAACTTGATGAGCGGACGTCCTGCAAACAGGAAGTAAATGTTGAACACAACAAAGGTGCAAATGGAAAAAATAATGTGCTTGATTTGTTGTGATTCCAGAGGTTTCTTCTTCCGCATACGATAACTTTTATAAGCTTTTTCCAGTCGCTGACACAGAAAATAACTCAAGCCGACAAACAAGGCTAAGCTCAAAGGAGCTGCAATTATTTTTGGTATCGGAATTAAGTGACCGTTAAGATACCATCCGGGATTGTATAGAGTGGCTAACTGATTGCCTTCATGAGTCCAAATCCCAGAGTAGTAGTAATCCAAAGTACCTGAGCAGAGCCAATAGTAGAGATAAAAACCAACTACTAATCCGAGATAACCATACTGGACTAATTTTCGACCTGGCTTATTCAGTCCTTGCCAATAAGACCGTTCTGCATCAATATCAAGACAGCGAGATTGACAGCCGACACAAGCACTTTTTTCATTGCCCTTAGCATCGATTATGCGACACATAGACTGGGTAATTTTTGAATTCTGACCTTGATGAGCTTCACTGCCCAACAGTCCACGGGGTCCATTATAAACCATCTGCACCGGAGCCATCGGACAGAAATAATGACACCAGCTTTTGCCAGCGAATAAATAACCGACGGTAATTGCACAGAGAATAGTCAAAATCAGAAAAGAGCCCATAAGCAAACCCTCAGAATTAATCAAGAGAATTCTGAGATTTAAACCCAAGAAGAGGAGTCCGAATTGGAGATACAAATGATTGCGCCCCAACCAAGAATCTGGAGCCACTTTAACCAATTCGTAGCGAACTTTACCGGTGCGATTATTGACTATCTTGCGCTTACGCTGAATACCTAATGCTCGTGGAATCTGTGACAAAAAAGACAGAGGACAAATACGCCGCCATGTTTCATGACCAAAGACTAACAGCAGCATAACTGCACTAGGGATAACCAGACCCCAAAAAATTGTGGTTCCGAGGCTATGGGGCTGATCCTTGACACACTCTCCCTGAAAGAAAACGACGCATCCAGGAGCGATTTTTAGAGGACTCCATTCAGTATCTGGAGCGGTGAGATAGGAGGAGAAGGGGTCATAAAATAAAGAAATAATTAAGATAATCCAACAGATTACCAGTAACCAGCGAATAATATGAACTTTTTTTTCGGAAACCTTATTAAAGGAATTCCCAGCAATGATTGAGCTGATCATAATCACTAACGTACTAATGTTACTTTTAATCTCCTTATTGTAAGCAATAGTCCTCACTTTCTCAATCCCAGTAAATATTTATTCAAATAGATTCCACCTTACTCATTACTCATTACTTCAAAACCCTAGTCAATCGACTTATTCACCCAAACCCTAATTAATTTTGTGTACTGCTTACTGGTAAATGAGCAATAATTCGGCATCCAGCTCCCGGTGCGGTGACAATTTTAAAACTGCCTCCTAATGCTAGGGTGCGCTCCCGCATTCCTTGAAGACCGAAACCAGTAGTATTCTGTTCTAGATTAAAGCCTTGACCATTATCTTGAATTATTAAGTCTAAGTAAGTTGTTAGCTGAATCTGGATGCTTACTTCAGTTGCTTGTGCATATTTATAGATATTTGTCAAGGCTTCCTGGACAATGCGGTAAGCAGCAATTTTGACTTCAGCAGCAATTGGCTGTTGCAAGTGAAGATGATAAGTGGGAGAGATGCCTGTAGACTTGTGGAAATCTTCTGTAAGCGAAGCGATCGCTTCTTCAAGGGATTGACCTGCTAATGGGTCTGAACGGAGGGTAGCAACGGATTGACGCACTTCTTTGAGAGCCGTTGAACCTAGTTGTTTCGCTTCTCGGAGCAACTCTTTGGCTTCAGCCGGTTCTGATTCCCATAGCCTTAAAACAGCTTCCAAGTGCAGATTAAAAACGGTTAAAGAATGTCCTAGGGAGTCGTGAATATCACGAGCAATACGATTCCGTTCTTGTAAAGTGGCAATATCCTCAATTCTCAGGGCATATTGCCGGAGTTGAGCATTCGCTTTTGCTAGTTTTTCCCGACTTTGACGTTCCGATAGTACCGCATCTACTAATAGTTGTAAAAATATCAAAACCAAGCTAAAGACAATTGTCGAACTAAACACCAGATAGATAAGTCTTTCTGGTAAAACGAATGGTCGTCTGAGAGCCAGATGCTGAACTCGCTCTATCTCCCTCCAGAGGAATAATATAAAAGCAAATCCGTTAATCAGGAAGCGACTTTGATACTTAAACAGGAAACAGTTACGGATGACTAAAATAATCAACATCAGGGGCAACATACGAATATGACCGACTAAAAAAGCCAGCAAAATTAAACCAATTTCTGATCCTGTGTAAATTATTTTGTCTATCCACTTCTCATTAATCGGTAACCAAAGTCCCATTGCTCCCAAAGATGCTAGGCAAAATAAGTTGAGTATGGGTGACCTAGGTGGTGGCATCGGTATGGGAGACCGAAGTGGGGGATGGAAAGAAAGAGTTACGATTTCAGTTACAGCAACAAGAATCAGTAGAATCCACTCAAAATAGAGCAAAAATCTGATGGGATGGGTGCGGATTTTAATTATGGTGTTTCTCATTTAGATGAGGGGAATTGGGAATTGGGAATTGGGGATTGGGAATTGGGGATTGGGAATTGGGAATTGGTTTACCACATAGGATTGAGCCCAAATCTTCAACTATATTTTAACTGTGCCACGCTAACACCTAACACCTAACACCTAACACATGAGGAATCTATTTGCTCAAGCAGCGCTAAGCCAAATTCCCAAAATCATCACTTTGCTAGACCGGAATCCCCATAGTCCCACCTATGGCTGCTTCGATCGCAATTTTTGGCACTACAAAATTATTGATTTTCCCAGTGGTATGGCGCAAGAGTTTGTTTTACCTCTTGCCCTAGCTTACGATACAGAGGTTCCTGATAATCCTTTCTACCAAAAGCCAGTAATTCGCCAATGGGTAGAAGCGGGAATCCTTTATGCTGCTCACAGTAGTCATGCTGATGGCTCCTGTGATGATTATTTTCCCTTTGAAAGAGCCGGTGGTGCTGCTGCTTTCTCTCTTTTGGCTTGTCTTGATAGTTATCAGTTGCTAGGGGGATGTGGGGATAATACGGAGACGCGGGGACGCGGGGACGCGGGGACGCGGGGACGCGGAGAGAGAATAACTCATCAAAATCACATTAGTGGACTACCATCTACTAACCATGATTATGTTTTTCAATTCTTTGCCCAACGAGCCAATTGGCTGGCATCTCATCACGAAAGTGGACGCCTGACTAATCACCAAGCTCTGATTGTCCTCTGTTTGGAGATTTTGGGTAAGTTGTTGGATACTTCCCAATGGGATACAGCTAAGGCACAACGCTTAGAACAAATCTTAGACTGGCAAAGTTCTGAGGGCTGGTTTCCGGAATATGAAGGGTGCGACCCAGGATATCATACCCTCACTATATCTTGTTTAGCACGAATTTATCAACTGAGGCCAGAGGTGAGACTCAAAGAAGCTTTGAGCAAAGCGGTAGAATTAGCTGCCCATTTCCTGCATCCCGATGGTTCCTATGGTGGAGAATACAGCAGCCGCAACACCTACAACTTCTTTCCTCATGGTTTTGAACTAGTTGGTCGTTGGCTACCAGAGGCACTCGAAATTAGCGATCGCTTTTTGGGGGGACTTGCCCAAGGTCTAGCTCCCTGCTATACTGATGACCACATTATCGGTCACCATACCTGGAACTACCTCTTAGCATGGCGGGATTTTGTGCCTCAGCGTCCCCCATTATCTCCTCGTCCCACAGGTCGTATGTGGTTCAAGGAAGCTCAAATTCTGATTGACAGGCGTCAGGATGTGGAATTGTACCTGGCACTTAATAAAGGTGGTGTTTTTAAACTCTTTCGCCAGGAAAAACTGGTGACTTCTGATACTCAGTTTTCCCTTACTGTCAAAACAGGAAGCCAAGTCAAAAATGCTGTTGGTCATCTAATTGACAATTATCCTATGGAAGTAGGAGATGATGAAATTCTCATCCAAGGTCGATTAGGTTGGGCAAAACAACAACAGATGACACCAATCAAGTTAATCATTTTGCGGGGGGTCATGCTTACTGTTGGGCGTTTTTTCCCCAATTTAATCCGCAAGTTATTGCAAAAAATGTTGATTACTGGGAAAAGCAAGGCTCCCTTTGAGTTCCAGCGTCGATTGTGTTGGGAAAATGACCAATGGGTGGTTAGAGACCAACTGATCTCGCAATCTTGGCAACATGTTCAGCAGGCGGGTATTGGTTGTGACCAAACCTCAATTTATGTAGTCATGAGTCGTACCTTCCAAGTAGGTCAATTACAACCTTGGCTTGATCTTACTGAACAAGTGCAACAACTTGTTCCAGGGGAATCACTACAATTAGAACGTTATTTGTAAAATTACACCCATCGTAGGGGCAGGTTTAGGGACAATCTAGCCATTTGACCCAAATATTTCCCAGCAAAACCCGCCCTGCCGTCCCCCTTTGGATCCCCCTCCCGTCCCCCTTTGGATCCCCCTCCCGTCCCCCCTTGGATCCCCCTCCCGTCCCCCCTTGGATCCCCCTCCCGTCCCCCTTAATAAGGGGGAGGCGCGGGGGGTCGGAACTGCAAGGCGCCGCGTAGGGGGAAAGGGTGGAAATCGGCGTGCGCCGCATCATCTTAAAAAAAAA
>JAAHGR010001279.1 GCA_010672425.1 Symploca sp. SIO2E6 | reverse complement strand
TTCCAAACTGCCGATGTCATGAACCCTCAACTACTAGAGAGCCGGTCAAGAAACTGGGTTTCTTTTGGGGAAATGCTGATATTTCGTTGTCGTCGTCACAAGAAACCCGGTTTCTTTGGTACTGGGTTATACCCCAAGCGATTTTTGGGATATATGTGGTGACTAGAGACCAGCCGCATTGAGTACAAAAGAGCCCTTGAGTACTTCCTTCAATACGGTATTCAACTCTAGCACCACATGCTTCACATTCGTTACGATCTTCCATTGAGTTCTCCTCACATTAGGACACCTTGATTAATCGAGGTGCCCATGAGCTTAAAACGAGACAATTTCAAGGAGTACTCTGCGGCTTAAAAACTTTCCAAGTTCCAAGACGGCTCATATCTATACGAGGAACAGCCCTATTCCTAGGAACATTTGGATTACGAGGAAGTTCCTCAGCTATAGTTATTCGACCACTAGAATCAGCCCATAATATCTTTGTTGGAGCTATGACGTCAACCCGCAGACGATTTGCAAGCTGCTGCGCAAATCCATTTGCACAGTTTCCGGTATTACAGGCAAACAGACGGACATTTTGTCCATTGTAACCTGGCTGATTCTTGATGATGCTAGCCGCTTTTACGTGATCAATTGGAATATTTTTATAATTTCCAGACTTATCTGGCCAACGTTTTCCATGCAATTCATAGAAAATTTGTTGGGAATTTCCGTGAGCTAAAACATCAAAAGTTTGACCTGTGCCAAATTCAGAAGAGCGGGTTACTTTGCGAAAGTTCATAGGATGATGTAAATTAAGCACTGGCTTGGGAGCTTGAGAGTTAGAGCTACCGGCACAACCATTGGGATTATGTACAAGTACCTGATCAATCGACACATAATAGGTATGGGCCTTATCTACCTCAAAGTTATAGACCCGTGTACTATCCCCATGAAGTTGGATGCCAGTGACCGTAACCGTTTCTCCTCCCCATTTAAGTAGGACATCACCGATCGCCAGATCCTTAGCTTTGACCCAACCATCCAAGGTATAGAACTCATGCTCTGGGGTTGTAACGATGGAAGTGTCGTCGAAACTAATAACCACTGACTCAGGGGCGATCCGAGTAAACAGTTGAACAACCGGATACTCGCCTTCCGTGCCTGTTTCCTCATCATAGGCCCAAACCAAATCCCCCACCGCGATCGACTCAATCGCTTTTTCGCCCTCAGCCGTAGCAATCTCAGTACCTGCAGCAAACGAAGTGGTACTACAACTAGCGCCTTCACCCTTGCGACTTGTTTGACTTCTCTGGGCTCGTGTTTCTGCCCCTGATGGTGATGTCCTTTTACCCCCCCTCTGCATCCGCGCTGCATGGGAACCAGACAATGGAGTGGCAA
>JAAHGR010001278.1 GCA_010672425.1 Symploca sp. SIO2E6 | reverse complement strand
CAAAACACATGCTGCCGTGCATCATCCTGTACAAAATACTGACCTAGGGATTGCTGATACCCCAGGATACTATAATGGGCGGCAAAAGCCAGACTCAAACTCAGCCAAAAGATAATCTGAAAGTTAGAGGCTTTGGCTTGGGGAGTGGTTAACTGTTTTAGCAAGGCAACAGGTAAAAGGAGACTTCCCTAATATACAGTACTCTTTCCTGTTGCCTACTTGGGGCTTGGGAGAATAAGTAACAAGTAACAAGTAACAAGTAACGAAGGATGAAAACTCTTGTGTCTCGGTGTCTCCGTGTCCGGTGCGTCCGGTGCGTCTATTTTCAGATTAGTGTAATTTTTATCGATTGCTTGCAATTAGGATGATTTTTGCTTATACTATTGAAAATAGAATAGGTGTGCGCATATAAACTATATCTCCTCACCACCTCATCTTAAGCAATCCAATACCGATCTCGAAGGAGAGAGCAAAAACTATCAGGTGTCACCAATAGGTTAGTGGCGTGACTCACTTAAAAATGTAGGTTGGGTCGAGGCAACGAGACCCAACAAGGGAGGGAGTTGTGTTGGGTCACGAAGAAAGCTCTACCCAACCTACCTATTCTACTATCAGGTGTCACCAATAGAGTAGTGCGAGCATCTTGCTTGCGATCGCTCAGTGGAGCAACAGCTTAACCCAACATCATTTACAGCTTAATACGGTATGTTTATGCCAAAATAGCCCAAAATGAATTGGTAGCAGTTGTAGAATTTCTCAATAAGCTCAAAGACACGGCATCGCCAAGTGCTCAAAATAATCAAAATGATGATAAATTTGATCTTAATGGATTTACCGATAATGACTCGGAAAATTTTGCGGAAATATCTCCCATCATTTTAAAGTTTTTAGAAGGTTTCAAAGACCTCTATCAAACAACTCGTAAAAAAGAAAGAGCATCAAAGCTTGAAAAAGCAATAAGTTCAGTCAGCAAGAGCAATGCCAACTCTGAGCAAATACTTGTGGAAGTCAAGAATGCGGCAGAGAAACTAGTAAATGCTGATAGAAGTAGCTTATGGCGTCTAGACCGCAAAAATAATAAATTATGGACTTATTTTGATGAAAATCGCAAGTTAAACCGACAGGAAGTTGAGATCGGTAAAGGCTATGTTGGTAGAGCAGCAGAGGACAAGGCATCTGAGTCGTTTCAGCAGCTTGAGTTATTTCCGAGCCAATGATTAGCCGTAGCATTTATTATGATTTAAGGAATTGACCACAAAGACACAAAGGAACACAAAGAGATTAATGTATAATTGGGGATAAGCGATCACTTGTTTTAAACTAGTGGCGTGACACAGCTAAAATGAGGGAATAGAGTAGTGCGTTCGCGTAGCGTGCGCAA
>JAAHGR010001277.1 GCA_010672425.1 Symploca sp. SIO2E6 | reverse complement strand
TGTTCCAGTCCATAATATAGCTGGAACTGGCATCTTGCCAGTGTATACCGGTTTAGATCCGGGGACTACCCAGTGTTACAATATTATTAATTATAAATTCTACATTCTACATTCACTCATTCTCTATGTCCGTTAAAAACCGCTATCCTAATCAAGACCGATATATCAACTTACTCACCGACTTCGGATTTAAACGGTTGTTCGGTACTGAACCGAACAAGGAACTATTGATCGATTTTTTGAATGTGATGTTGCCTCCACAACATAAGGTGCAAGATGTCAGTTACAGAAATAATGAGAATCTGGGCAATACTCCCCTAGACCGCAAAGCAATCTTTGACATTTATTGTGAAAGCAAAACCGGAGAAAAGTTTATCGTCGAGCTTCAGAAGGCCAAGCAAAACTACTTTAAAGACCGGAGCATTTATTATGCCACCTTTCCCATTCAAGAACAAGCGGTGAAAGGAGATTGGGATTATAAATTGTCCTCTGTATATACAATTGGCATCTTGGATTTTATATTTGATGACCATAAAGATGAGTCAGAACTGTTGCATATCGTGGAACTAAAAAATCAAAAATGTGAGGTCTTCTATGATAAGTTGAAATTTATCTATGTGGAACTACCGAAATTTACCAAAACCGTTGAGGAGTTAGAAAGTCATTTTGAGAAGTGGCTGTTTTTATTGAGGCATTTATCGAAGTTAGAAGCGCCACCGGAAGCTTTACAAGAGGTGGTTTTTGAGCGGTTATTTGAAATATCAGAAATCGCCAACTTTTCTGCTGTTGAGCAAGAGGCTTATGAAAACAGCTTGAAATACTACAGAGATTTACAGAATGTGGTGGCAACCTCAAGAGAGGAGGGTATCGAAGAAGGGATAGCAAGAGGCATCGAACAAGGTAGACAAGAAGGTCGTGAACAAGGTCGCCAAGAAGGTATCCAAGAAAATACAATAGCGATTGCACGTTCGTGTATACAACAAGGTTTAGATATAGAAACGATTATGGCAATTACCCAACTGTCTAGGGAAGATATCGAAGCTTTGTAATTTGGTTGCCAAAGAGGTTATTTTTTGCTACCATTATTAATAATGGGGGAGATGTGCGCATATAAATAAAATATCAGTAGTAGTAGGTTGGGGAAACGCAAGTGAAACCCAACGTTGAGTGCATACCGGTTTAGAGCCAGGGACTACCCAGTGTTACAATATTAATTCTAAATTCACTCATTCTAAATTCACTCATTCTAAATAAGCGTATGCAATAGGGCGGGAAGCAATACGCCCCTACTGTAACCCTTTATTAAGGCTGTAGGTTGGGTGTAGCGTTGTTGCCCTTTTTACCAAAATCTCATGGGAACTACCAAAAGCGAAACCCAACG
>JAAHGR010001276.1 GCA_010672425.1 Symploca sp. SIO2E6 | reverse complement strand
ATTGGGCGTATGCAATACGCCCCTACCATTATCGGGTAGATGAATAAACATGCAGTAGGGGCGCAATGCTTGCGCCCTCAATGCTTGCGCCCTCAATGCTTGCGCCCTCAATACTTGCACCCTAAATGTTTATATTTTTGTGATCGCACTGCTGACAATCTATAATTGAAAAGAAAAATAGCAAAGTTTCTTTTATGTAATACCTATGACGATCAAACAACTAGAAACCCAGCTACTTGCTCTATCTCCCACAGATAAAACAGAAGCAATTCACCTTTTAGCCCATAGTTTGAACCAAAACTGGCGTGGCATAACCAAAACCAGAAATGTTTGTGGTGGTGATGCTTGTATTGCTGGAACTCGTATTCCTGTTTGGGTATTAGTAAATGCCCGTAGTAATCTCGGCATTAGCGAATCTCAACTACTCTATGACTATCCTACATTAACGGCAATTGATTTAGCGAATGCTTGGATATATGCTCAGGTTAATCCAGAGTAAGTGGCCACTGCAATCCAAGAAAATGAGGCAGATTAATTGATGGTTAGTTTATATGCTGATGAGAAGTTTCCTAGGCAAGTAGTAGAATTACTTCGTTATTTAATTAAGATCATATGATCGCACTTACGGGCGATGCGATCGCACTATAAGGCAATAACAGTAGGTGGGAAAAATGGGTAATTTATGTTACCTTTATAAGGTATACAACTCTGACATGCTAAAAATGAAAGCAATTACGAGTAATCAAGCCAAACAACAATTAGATGAATTAATTGATCAGGTTATTCTTGACGTAGAACCAACTATTTTATGTAATGATCAAGGAAAACAAGCTGTTTTAATGTCTTTGGATGAATTTAACTCTTGGCAAGAAACGCTATATTTATTATCTAATCCTACTAATGCAGAGCATCTATTAGAATCAATTGAACAAGCTAAATCAGGAAAAAAGTCAATTAAAGAGTTAATTGATGAATGAAAATTACTTTTACCGAAGCATCTTGGTCTGACTATATTTGGCTACAAGAGAATGATAAAAGACTCTTAAAAAGAGTTAATTTACTGGTTAGAGACATAATAAGAAATCCATTTGACGGTATTGGTAAGCCAGAGCCTCTCAGGGCCAATTTATCAGGATATTGGTCAAGGCGGATTAATTCTGAACATCGCTTAGTTTATGAAATTTCTGAAGAGGAATTAACAATTATTTCCTGTAGATTCCACTATCAAAAATAAATGATTAATTGTAATAATAAATGATGTTGGGTTCCGCGAAAGCTTCACCCAACCTACAAGATCATGTGATCGCACTGCTGACAACCTATAATGGAAAAAAATAGTACAGTTTGTTTTGTGTTTATGGTTCTGGTTACTGATTACCTGA
>JAAHGR010001275.1 GCA_010672425.1 Symploca sp. SIO2E6 | reverse complement strand
TTGTCATGCAGCAGGAATGGCAACTTCTAAGGATGCAGAGGCAATTGCTCAAGCAGAAGCAGAACTGTTTGAAGAATTTGAAGATTTCCAGCGCGTTGCACCCTCAAAAGGTTTCATCGAAGCACTAAAAGAAGGAAAAGGTAGAGTTGTTTTTACATCTTGTGAAGGTGAACAGAAATCTCATTGGCTCCAAGACAATTCCATGAGCATCTACACGTCTCACTTTCTCGAAGCGCTACAAGGTGCAGGGAATAAACCAGGAGATACAGAGGTAAAGGTATCTAACATTATGTGTCATTTAGGTGATACAGTTCCTCAGACAGTACTCAAGGAACGTAACGCCAAACAAACACCTTATTTTGATATAGGTAGTAATGATTTTGTCATTGCTCAGCTGCGGGGTGGTAAGGGGTTGCCGGATAAAGGGTGGGATGAAGTTAAGCCCGAAGCTACTCAAAAAATTAATCAAATTCGTGATGTTATTTATGGAGGATTTTACCAGCCAGGATGGAAAGTTGATGGAGATATATATCAGGCAGAACGAGACATGATTTTTGATTCACGGAGGCGTAAGAAAAAGCACTCGGAAGATAAAGACAAATGACAAACAGGGGTAGACTCGGCAGTTTTATAAAAAATCTCCAGAGGATTGTTGGTTAAAACAGTCAATTGCTTGGAATTCTCTTAGTTGGTTGTCAAAAAAAATAATTGAGCAAAAAGATCATGAAAATCAATAAAGAATCTCAACCAACTTGGCAGTCCATCCAAACAGAATTGTCTCAACTGATTGATGATAAGTCCTATCAGTCACTGCAACCCCTGCTGGAGTACATCCAAGGCTTAGTTGAGGACAAAACTGACTCGCCAGAATGGGTGGGAGGACTGGTGAAGGTTGCCAAACAGATCCGCACCAAAGAAGGTGCGCGACAGGTAGCTTTGGGATATAATAACCAGCCAAATTGGATGGTTCAAGGCGATGTAATGCAGACAGGGCGGGACTTCAATCAATATGTTATTCAGGTTATTACCCAAACTTTTAAGCAATCCGACACTCCTTTAGAAACTCCTGAAAACCTACCGCACAGTGGAGCGGTGCAGTTTGTTGGGCGGGAGCAAGAACTAGAAATTCTGCACCAGCAGCTTCAAAAAAATGAGCGGGTAGTAGTGTCAGCACTTACAGGCATGGGTGGTGTGGGAAAAACAGAACTGGCGCTACAATATGCTTTAGCCCAAAAGCTGAACTACCAGGGAGGTATTTGCTGGTTGCAAGTCAGAGCGGGAAATATAGGCGGTCAGATTGTTCAGTTTGGGAGATCATGCCTCCAGCTCAATCCTCCAGAAAGCTGGGACTTACCCACTTGAGTAGGTAAGTCCCAGCTTTCTA
>JAAHGR010001274.1 GCA_010672425.1 Symploca sp. SIO2E6 | reverse complement strand
GGAGGGGGATTCAAAGGGGGACGGGAGGGGGATTCAAAGGGGGACGGGAGGGGGATTCAAAGGGGGACGGGAGGGGGATTCAAGGGGGATGCGAGAGGGATCAACACTGTACCGCATAGCAGAGCAAACTGCTATATGTTAATGCATTCGACGATAAGCATCATCCCATATCCCGCCCTGTCGATAACCTTCACGAAGATGCAAGGATTTTCAGCCCATTTGATACAGAAACCTTGCACAAATTCTGCAAAAAAATGCGGGAGTACCTTGTCTGGTATTTCCTTCAACAGTAGGGAGAATATCAATCAAGCTTTTGCTTTAAGGTGATTGGCACATTAATAGTTGTCTTCAAACCTCGGATATTCTTCCATTGTGTCTCATTATTCCAGATGATATTTTGGAGGTTTGCGTCTCTAAGGTATGCATCACTAAGGTCTGCGCCTCTAAGGTCTGTGCCTCTAAGGTCTGCGCCTCTAAGGTTTGCATCACTAAGGTTTGCGCGATTAAGGTTTGCGGCCCTAAGGTATGCGCATCTAAGGTTTGCGCCTCTAAGGTATGTGCCTCTAAGGTCTGCGCGACCAAGATCTGCGCGATTAAGGTTTGCGTGATTAAGGTCTGCGGCACTAAGGTCTGCGGCACTAAGGTCTGCGGCACTAAGGTTTGCGAGACTAAGGTTTGCGCTATTAAGGTTTGCGCTATTAAGGTTTGCACGACTGAGCTTTGCGAAACTAAGATTTGCGCTACTAAAGTTTGCGCTACTAAGATTTGCGCTACTAAGATTTGCGCTACTAAAGTTTGCGCCTCTAAGGTTTGTGTCACTAAGGTTTGCGCCTCTAAGGTTTGCACCTCTAAGGAATCCTCCAGCTATCTTGAAGAAGCCGTCAATACCTATACAATTGCTGTAGCTGATAATGCAAAGCAATCGAGTTTCATCAAAACCTTCAGTGTCGTATTGACCACAAGGGTGAAAAATGATTTGATCTCTCAGGTCATCTCTAGAAAGAGCATAGCGATGCAACTCTAGGAGCAAAATCATCACATTCAGACCTGTATAGATATCCACCTGTCGCTGACCTAATTGAATTCCTAGTTCTTTGAATCGCCGTGTTGTTTCTAGAGGTAGGGCATTCTCTGGTAAATCAATAAATTCTCCATCACACCAGCGAAGATAGAAATCTTCCAAACGCTCGAACAGTTCCACTGGTCGAAATTCCTTACTAGCAGCCAATAATGCCATCAGGTAGTCCACAATTTCTGGCGTTAGCCCACCATAACCCAATAAATCGTAAATTTCCTCAGCTAGCTGCTCATCATCAAGGTAAAATTTATGGCGTTTCCTACCTCCTGCTGTCCATTCTTCCAGATTTTCTTTCAAACGTTCAGCAC
>JAAHGR010001273.1 GCA_010672425.1 Symploca sp. SIO2E6 | reverse complement strand
TTGCCCATTAGGCTCATTTCGCGGAGATTGATTGCGATTGCTTCCGAGACGTGGCGTTCCTCGGAGGCGACTCCAGGGTAGGCTCCCTGGGTGTCGACCAGAGAGATTATGGGCAGGTCGAACTTGTCGGCCATCTTCATGAGTCTCAGCGCCTTGCGGTAGCCCTCAGGGTAGGGGGAGCCGAAATTGTGCGCGATCTTCTCTCGGGTGGTGCGACCCTTTTGCTGGGCGATGACCATGATCGATTGGCCGTTCAGGAAGGCGGTGCCGCCTATGATCGAGCGATCGTCTCGGAACATGCGATCGCCGTGCAGTTCCTGAAAGCCAGTGAAGATGCGTTCGATGTAGTCTAGGGCGTATGGGCGTTGAGGGTGGCGGGCGAGCTGGACGCGCTGCCAAGGGCTGAGATTAGAGTAGATCGTGCGCTTGGTGCGTTCGATCTTTTGCTCGATGGCCTGTATTTCGCGAGACAGGTCGATGTTGTTCTCCGTGGAGAGCTGATGGAGGTGGTCCATCTGCTCCATAAGTCCACGCAGCGGCTGCTCGAAGTCTAGTGAATAGCTTTTGTCCATTGGCCTGTCCGTTGAAAGGGGGTGGAATGTGGGCTTTGCAAGCGGGATGTCGAGGCTTTAACTTCTGTGAGACGGGAGAGGGCTTGCTCGCGTTCAAATGTAGCTTGGCTACGTAATATCCGGCTCCTCGTCTTGCGGCTGTGTGAGCTGCTGCTTCCAGCTGGCCATGCGAGCTTGGGCGCCGAAGTGCTCGGCCTTCTCCTTGGAGCCTTTCTCGAGCCAAATGCGCGATAGGCTGGTGTTGACGAATAGGTCCTCGGGCTTGAGGGCGTGAGCCCTTTCGGCCGCCTTGAGAGCTTCGTCGTATTGCTTCTCGGAGTAGTGGATCTCCGAGAGCGCGTGCCATGCCTCGAAGGCTTCCGGCTCAGCGGCGAGCAGTGTTTCCAGCTTGGCGATGCCGCCAGACGCGTCACCCATGGTGAAGTCGAAGGTAGCCTCTTCGACGATGTCGGAAATGGAGGATGGTTCGTGGTCTCGCATGCTTCGCTTACGCCCGTTCTCAAAGACAAAACGCGAGAATAGCGCCTCGCAGCGTAGGCTGTCAAAGTGGGTTTTTCGCCGATTTGCGGGTCGGCTGATCGGGGGAGCGCTTTTTCTAACAAACATTTTTGAAGTTGGCCGTTTGCTTTAGGCTATCTTTTCTCCAGCTTTCTCTACTGACTCCGATGAGACTGACTTTGATTTAGCTCCTTCCTTTCCCTCTTGCTTTGAAAAGCTCGTTGAATTGGTCCATTTCCATGGGAGCGCAACGATTTGCAGATGAAATTCCTGATAGTAGGCAGTGGTCGCTTTGTCGCCCCTAAGCTCTGCGAAGA
>JAAHGR010001272.1 GCA_010672425.1 Symploca sp. SIO2E6 | reverse complement strand
TCCAGCATTTGACAGTTTGAGCGCGACGTTTAAGAGTCTTAGTTGAATAACTAGCAGTTTTCTCTGAATCATCTTTCATAACTGCGATAATATCTTTTAATTCTGGAGGTTGGGCTTGCTCTAAGTAGATATGTAACGATTGATTGAATACTTTGTGGCGTAAAATACAGCTTGCCAGTTCTAAATTACGCTTCTGTGGATGTTGAGACATAATATACTGTCCTTGAGAGCTAAGACAGAAAGTTACATCCTGGTTTTTCCTCTGGTCTTTTGTCACAAGTCCAAGATATCTTGCTGCTGCAACATAGTAGTCAGTTTGTCTCTGAGCAAATGCATAAATTAAAGTTATTTCCTCTTTACTCAGGGATTCATTCGCATTGTATAGCCTACCAAGTAAATCAATTATCCGAGGAAAGATATCTGCCTGTGGAAAAGGTATTTCGTCTTGCTCAGGAATAACTAGGGTTTCTGCTAAAATTCTCCTAATATCAGATATCTCAATATCACTTTTACTTAGGCAATATCTATGTTCTGATACTAGCTCAATTGAGTTATATAAATCTTTATCCAAAAAACGAAAGCGATAAAAGGAGAAGATATCATTGGATATTGTGAGAAATATGGGAACAACTTCCTTATTGGTCTTTGCTGTCCATAATCTATATGGGTAGTAAAGTTGCCTAATAAGAAAATCATCTACTGTTTCACTTTTAGCTTCTATGAGTGCAAGTTTACTTTCGCCTTCAAACCTCCATCAATTTCGCATTGAGAATTACTGACGGTGATTTTGTGATTTTCCCCTGTCTTTGTATCTCTGATTTGATAGTCAAATGTCCCGGTTGACATCCTCCCCAAAACAGTGAAATCAGTCTTCTCACCCAGCACATCATCAATCATGCTTGAAAGAAAGGCACATAAAATTGCTGAGGACTCAGAGTAAATATCAGTTGGAGCAAGAGTTTCAATGTGAGGAGGAAGCTCACAATAGATAACATCTGCTGAAGACTTCTTGGTAAGCTGAAAATAGCTTTCAAAAGCCCCGATTATATACTCTCCGCGTGAAATGGGTTGAATTGTAAACCCATTCTCTCGAAATATCTTAGGAAGCTTAATCGCATGATCAAATTTAGTCATGAGGCGAGCTTCTCGTTGCTCATTAATCTTGGCAGATGATATTTTAAAGAAACCATCTCTTTGTATCTGATTGATTATGTTTTCCTCTTTGAAAAGAGTCTCCCAAGAAATATCATTTTTGGACTGCTTGGCACTCATACTTGTTATAAATTAGGAGTTCACTGATTTGTCCACGCTTTGAGCCTACAGCATTGATTGCTCGGCTAGCTTTGACCTCTACAATCTCATATCTTGAATCGTCATATAATGACCTG
>JAAHGR010001271.1 GCA_010672425.1 Symploca sp. SIO2E6 | reverse complement strand
GCGCTGTTGCAGCAACAGGGGATCGAGTTTAAGTAATCAGTGTCTGAGACGCTGGGAACAGCGATCACACGTCCCCGTTATTGTGATAAGCTAAGACGCATTTAAACCACTTAGTCCCAATCTCCGCGTCCGGTGCGTCCGGTGCGTCCGGTGCGTCAGTACTAATTCACCATTTAAATGCATAACAGCTTAGAGATGCCACCCTATCAAATTGTCCTTGACACTAATGTGCTTCTTGCTGGTTTGCGCTCGAATCGAGGTGCATCTTACAAACTGCTAACTCTCCTAAATGACTCGCGCTGGCAGCTGAATATATCAATAGCTCTAATTTTTGAATACGAAGAAGTTCTTAAAAGAGAAAGGAAACAATTTGGGCTAAATCTAGAAGATATCGACGCTGTAATTTCAGCTATCTGCGCTATAGCTAATCGGAGAAGTATATTTTACCTCTGGCGACCTACAGCTCATGACCCAGATGACGACTTTTTGATTGACTTGGCAGTAGAATCCCAAGCTGATTTTATCATCACTTATAATAAAAGAGATTTACAAGCCGCAGGAAATTTTGGTATCCAACTTGTAACGCCCAAAGAATTTTTGCAACTTGTTGGGGAGATTTAAGGATGAACATCACAGCTAATATTCCACATACCTTGTATCAACAAATCGAAGCTTTAGCCAAACGGGAAGATATTTCTATCGAACAATTGGTAACTATTGCTTTATCTGCTCAAGTCTCCGCCTGGATGACGAAGGATTATATCGAAGAAAAAGCCAAACAGGGAAGTTGGGAAAAATTTCAAGAAGTTTTGAAAAAGGTTCCTGATGTCGAACCGGAAGCTTGCGATCGCTTATAGTCTTCAAGTGTAGGGGAATAGCTGGAGTGAGGTATGCTGTTGTAAGGGTAGAGGCATTCTCAAGTAGAAGCATAGACTAGGAAGCGAGCGATCGCACGTCCTCGTTTAAGCTATATCTGCATCAGCTTACCTGGTAGAGTAGTTATTGGCGTTGCGATCGCGCTGATGTCGATTTCGATGATGATTCCGATTCCAGGAACCAATACCTTACCAGCGATCGGGATTTTCGTTACCGGCTTTGGCTTAGTCGAAGATGATGGAGCAATTAGCCTAGGAGGTTTAATCATCTGTCTAATAGGAGCAACTCTCTCAATCTCGATTCTCATTGCTGTGTGGTTAGGTGGTACTAGTCTTGTTGATCTGATTAAAGATTGGTTAAGTCAATAAAAGGATGAACATCACAACTAATATTCCCCATGCCTTGTATCAACAAATCGAAGCTTTAGCCAAACGGGAAGATATTTATATCGAACAATCACACATCTAAGGGTCAATATCACAAAACATGACATGCATCAAAGCTTTTAGAACT
>JAAHGR010001270.1 GCA_010672425.1 Symploca sp. SIO2E6 | reverse complement strand
TAAAAACCGACGTTGTTGCTTCTTCTGTGCAATTGAGTTTAGATACATCTTCTCCTCAACTAGTAGTTGAACCAATGGAGCAATCGGAGATAAACTATCGCTGGCGGCTGACGGCTCAAGAAGTTGGAACTGGTACAATTGCTTTGGTGGTTAAGGAAACAGGACAGCGAATTTCTCGATTGATTCAAGTTCGTCCCTCGGTAAAGACTCGAATAGCAGAGATTGAGAAAACTATTGTTAACCCCTTGAAGGATGAAATCCGACGACAAGTTGTCGAGATCCAATCTCGATTAGAAGTAGAATCGATTCAGCAGATCCCCTTTCATCTCTGTACTCCAGAAGCATTGGTGCGCCAGATTTATTCCGGTTCATTGCAGGAGAATCTGTTGGAAATGCTGCGGGTGGCTCGTATAGAAGAGCAGGAAAATTTAGCTCTAGTTAAGCAGTTGCTACGTTATATTGCCCCAACTTTTTCTCCCACCAATGGCTGCTATTTCCCTTATGACCCTCAACTAGCTGCACATTTGGCTCAAGAGCATCGAGCTTATAGGGATAACTTAGCACAGAATTTGCTCTCGATGGAAGGATATGATCAGATTTGGTTAGAGCAAAATATTGCAGCCTTAATTCTACATGAGCAATACGGGCATGGTTTTTTCTTCACCCAAACCACTCTAGGGAAACAATTAGCTATACTTTATCGACAAGGCATGACAAGAAATGCCAATCCCAAGTCTATGCGATCGCCTTATCCGCGTAAACTGTATGAAGAGTATCAGGATGCGATTCGAGCTTTGTGGGATAGTGCCGTAATTGTTAACGTTCTTTCACTGATAAAGATAACAATACCTTTACAGTTGCAACTGCATGCTCTCTGAGTATGGGAGAGCAATCAGCAACAGGTGCAGCTTTTCGTTTGGCAACCTTATTAAAGCCAAGATGTTTAGCAATGGTAGGAATTTGTGCGGGTAGGCGAGGAGAAGTAAACTTAGGAGATGTTCTTGTTGCTGAGTCTGTTTTCAAATTGGGAAGTGGAATGGTAAGACGTTACTATAAAGAAGAGTACCCTCACGAAGAGACATTTGAAGAGATAAAAACTTACAATCTTAGTGCAAGGTGGCTCGGTAAAATAAGAAACTCTGAGCAAAATTTAAGTGATTGGACAAATTCTATTTGGTTAAAAAGACCAAAATCTTATGAATATCAAAAACATTGGCTACTTCATAAGATTTATGAGCATCAAGAGAATCCAGAAGCTAATCCTCATCCTAAAAACCATCCTAATAAATCAACAGAATGCCAGAAATATGGAGACGTAATTGAATGGTTATGGGATGAAGGGTTATTAGTAAAAAGTGATTTTAATCTTAAACTCACCCCGGAAGGAGAGA